>NZ_JACGWF010000110.1:0-11136 GCF_014077595.1 Colwellia sp. 6M3
CTATTAATAACGTACTAACTATTTATTAAACCAAAATACTAAGCAAAAGCATAAATGAAAAATTTCACTAACATGATTCGTATTAGCCTCCTCCTCGCATTATCAACGCGCGGCTAGGTTTTATTGCTTGAAAAATAAATAGATAACATAATAAAACACTAAACCCGCGCTATTCAACGCGGGTTTTTTTATGCTCGTTATTTAGCGCAAAAACTTTTAAAAATCAGGGACAAACATGGGCATTTCTAACGATAAAGTAATTATTTTTGACACCACATTACGTGATGGCGAACAGGCATTGAACGCGAGTTTATCGGTACACGAGAAATTACAAATAGCGCACGCTATTGAACGTTTAGGTGTCGACATTATGGAAGTGGGTTTTCCAGTTTCTTCACCGGGTGATTTCCAGTCCGTACAAGAAATAGCAAGAACCGTGAAAAATTCTCGAGTTTGTGCCCTAGCCCGAGCCGTTGAAGGCGACATTAAAGCTTGTGCTGATGCGTTGAAGCCTGCTGACCAATTTCGTATTCATACTTTTATATCTACCTCTGACGTGCATGTTCAACAAAAATTGAAAAAAAGCTTTGCTGATGTACAAGCCATGGCCGTGCATGCAATTAAATATGCCCGCCGTTTCACAGATGATGTTGAGTTTTCGTGTGAAGATGCTGGCAGAACCCCAATTGACAATTTATGTCGTATGGTTGAACAAGCCATTATAGCGGGTGCCACTACCGTTAATATTCCTGATACTGTGGGCTACACATTACCAAACGAGTTTGGTGGCATCATCGAAACCTTATTTAATCGTGTACCTAATATCGATCAAGCGGTTATTTCTGTGCATTGTCATAATGATTTAGGCTTAGCTGTTGCTAACTCAATGTCAGCCGTACAAGCCGGTGCTAGACAAATCGAATGTACCATTAACGGCATTGGCGAGCGCGCTGGCAATTGTTCGCTTGAAGAAGTAGCCATGATCATGAAAACTCGCCAAGAATTATTAGGTGTTCATACACGTATTAATCATCAAGAAATTGCCCGCACCTCAAAATTAGTTAGCCAGCTTTGTAATATGCCTGTGCAATTAAATAAAGCCATTGTCGGTGGTAACGCTTTTAGTCATTCATCAGGTATACACCAAGATGGTATGTTAAAAGCCAGCAACACCTATGAAATTATGACCCCAGAAAGTGTCGGCATCAGTAAAACTAAATTGAACTTAACTTCTCGCAGCGGCCGTCATGTTATTAAGCATCGTATGGAAAGCTTGGGCTATCAAGAGTCAGATTATGAAATTGAAGCGCTTTACGCTGACTTCTTAGCCTTAGCGGATAAAAAAGGCCAAGTTTTTGATGACGATTTAGAAGCCTTACTTTTTAATATTCAGCAACAAGATCAACAAGACTTTTATCAATTACAAACCGTTAATGTACAAAGTGGCGGTAGTGAGTTTGCAACGTCAAGTATCAAGCTTGCCTTAGGTGAAGATAGTAAAATTGTTTCAGCAACCGGTAATGGCCCTGTCGATGCTCTTTATCGCGCCATTAAAAAAGCCATAGATATTGAATTTGAAGTAAGCGATTACAAAATTTCAAACAAAGGTGAAGGTGAAGACGGCCTAGGCAAAGCTGATATTGTTGTATCGTGGCAAGGCAGAAATTTCCATGGTTATGGCTTAGATACTGATGTAATTAAAGCATCAGGGCATGCATTGGTTAATGCGCTTAACGGGATTCATCGTGCGATTACCATTGCCGAGTTAAAAACTGAGCTTAAAACCGATTTTAAAAAAGAAGCGGCTATTGATGGCCAAAGCCAAATTTAGATAAACGAGCGTTAAACAAATTAAGGCTAACTTCAACGAAGTTAGCTGTAAATCAGATTCATTTATTAAGTAAATTTTATAGGTTAAAAAACAATATTATGTCGAAGATTGCAATATTAGCCGGTGACGGCATCGGGCCAGAAGTTATGGCACAAGCAGAAAAAGTTTTACAAACAGTTGCCCAGCAGTATGATTTTGAAATTAGTACAGCACACTATGACGTAGGTGGTTGCGCTATCGATAATCACGGTGAAGCACTACCAGAAAGCACTGTTAAAGGCTGTGAACAAGCCGATGCTATTTTATTTGGTTCAGTCGGTGGTCCAAAGTGGAGTAACTTACCACCAACAGAGCAACCAGAAAGAGCCTCTTTATTAGGTTTACGTGGTCATTTTGGACTATTTTGTAATATGCGCCCTGCGCAGCTTCAAAGTGCTATGTCTCACCTTTCACCATTACGTGCTGATATTTCAGAAGCTGGTTTTGACATTTTAGTGATACGTGAGCTAACGGGTGGCATTTATTTTGGCGAACCTAAAGGGCGAAAAAATCAAGGCCAAGAAGACGAAGCGGCTTTTGATACTATGATTTATTCGCGTAAAGAAATAAGCCGAATAGCACACCTAGCCTTTCAGTCAGCTCAAAAGCGCCGTAACAAGGTTATATCTATTGATAAAGCCAATGTATTAGCATCTTCTGTATTATGGCGAGAAGTGGTTATAGAGGTTTCAAAAGACTACCCTAAGGTTGAACTTGAGCATATGTATGTTGATAACGCTGCTATGCAATTAGTGCGCGACCCTGCACAGTTCGACGTTATGCTATGTTCAAACTTATTTGGCGATATTTTATCTGACATTTGCGCCATGATCACCGGCTCTATGGGACTTTTACCTTCAGCGAGCTTAAATGAGCAAGGTTTTGGTATGTATGAACCTGCCGGTGGTACAGCACCTGATATTGCAGGTAAAGGCATTGCAAACCCAATAGCACAAATTCTTTCTGCGGCATTAATGCTACGTCACAGCTTAAATCAAGTTGAAGCGGCAAGTGCAATAGAAAACGCGGTAGCGGCAACGCTGAGTGCAGGTAACTTTACCGGCGACTTACTTAGCCCAGAAGAGCGCCACAAAGCTAAGTCTACCAACGAAATGGGCGATATTATTTGCCAGTACATTCGTGATAATAAAACAACTTCAGGAGCAAAATAGCATGGCCAGCACTTTATACGAAAAATTATGGCAAAATCATATTATCGAAGAAAAAGCTGAAGAAACGCCGTTAATCTTTGTTGATCGTCATTTGATCCACGAGGTGACATCTCCACAAGCTTTTGCTAATTTGAAATTTCATAACCGTGTATTACGCCATCCTGAACGTACTATCGCGACTATGGATCATAATATTTCTACTCGCTCTATTGAAATTAATGCCGCCGGTGAAGGCGCAGCAAATCAATTAAGAACTCTTGAGAAAAACTGTAAAGAGTTTGGTATTGAATTATTTGGCATGGGCCATAAAAACCAAGGTGTTGTGCATGTAATGGGGCCAGAACTTGGCTTAACGTTACCCGGTACAGTAATTGTTTGTGGTGACTCGCATACGGCTACACATGGTGCTTTTGGCGCTTTAGCATTTGGTATTGGTACCTCTGAAGTTGAGCATGTATTTGCTACTCAAACTTTACGTCAAACTAAAGCTAAAACAATGCGAATTGAAGTAAAAGGCCAAGTCGCTCCTGGCATCAGCGCTAAAGATATTATCTTAGCGATTATTGGCAAAACGGGTAGCGCAGGCGCAACGGGTTATGTGGTTGAATACTGTGGTGATGCGATTGAGCGCTTGACCATGGAAGAGCGCATGACGGTTTGTAATATGAGTATTGAATTTGGTGCTAAAGCGGGTCTTATTGCCCCAGATGCGACTACTTTTGAATACTTAAAAGGCAAAGATTATTCGCCAAAAGGCGATGTATGGGAACAAGCAGTTAATGATTGGAAACAACTAAAATCAGACACTGACGCAACCTTTGATAGCTATTTAACGCTTGAAGCAAAAGACATTAAAACCCAAGTGACTTGGGGAACAACACCGGGTCAAGTAACCCAAGTTGATAATGTTGTGCCATCACCTGAAGACTTTTCTGACCCTGTAGAGCGCGACTCTTGTATTGCTGCTTTAAAATACATGGGTTTAACTGCCGGTACAAAAATTACCGATATCACCATCAACAAAGTGTTTATTGGCTCATGTACGAACTCTAGAATAGAAGATTTACGCGCAGCAGCAGCTGTTGCCAAAGGTAAAAAAGTATCTCCAACGGTTGATGCTATTGTAGTACCAGGTTCTTACCGTGTTAAAGCGCAAGCTGAAGCTGAAGGCTTAGCACAAACGTTTATTGATGCAGGTTTTGAATGGCGCTTACCCGGTTGTTCAATGTGTTTAGGCATGAATGATGACGTGTTAACCGAAGGCGACCGTTGTGCTTCAACGAGTAATCGTAACTTTGAAGGCCGACAAGGCCGTGGTAGTCGTACACATTTAGTTAGCCCTGAGTTAGCGGCTGCCTCTGCTATTGCAGGACATTTTGTCGACTTAACCGCTATTAACTCACAAGCTAAAGGAGCATAACATGGAAAATTTTACCCAGCATTATGGTTTAGTTTTGCCATTAGATGCAGCGAATGTTGATACTGACCAAATTATCCCAAAACAGTTTTTACAAAAAACGACTCGCACAGGTTTTGGTCAACATCTATTTAATGATTGGCGCTATCTAGATAACGCAGGCAAAGTAGATAACCCTGAATTTATTCTTAATAAGCCGCAATATCAAGGCGCGAGTATTTTACTAACAGGTGAAAACTTTGGTTGTGGCTCGAGTCGAGAACATGCGCCTTGGGCTCTGCAAGAGTATGGTTTTAAAGTCATTATTGCTTCAAGTTTTGCAGATATTTTCTATGCAAACTGTATCAATATCGGTGTTTTACCTATTACATTAACAGAAGCTGAAATCGCTGAGTTATTCAAGCAATCAAAAGCTGATTTGCAGCACCTAACGATTGATTTAACCGCAAGTAAAGTTAAAACAGCAGATGCAGAATATAGTTTTACGTTAACACCATTTCACAAATATTGTTTAGAGAACGGTGTAGATAGTGTTGGTTGGACGTTAAATAAAATTGATAAAATAGAAAGTTACGAAGCAAAAATGCCGGTATGGCAATAAGTCAGTAACCAGAGCCATCAGACTAAACCTCTGGTGGCTCAAATATTTTCTAACAAAGCTACGTTTATAGGTAACACTAATTCCAAGAAGTTAAAGCATCCATAGTAAATTTTTCACCTCTAAAACTCAGTACCACTTTCTGCGGTAGTATTTCATTCAAGAGTAATTCACGACCAATATAATCGCCTTCGTAGCGATCGCGACCATTAACTCTAATCCAACCTTGGCCATCACTGGCATAAATATGCATTTCAAATGCTAACGACGGTACACCATCTTGCACCCATGTAGGCATTTGCGTAAGCGGTAAAACATCGCTGTTATCTACTTTAACTTTTTCAACAGTATTGTCACTTTGCTTAGTTTCTTCAATAGCAGATTGAAAGCTTGCCAGTAATGCGTCTGACACACCTTCTTCAGCTTCAACAACATAATTATTAGGTGTTACTTTTTTTACTTTTGGCGCTAAATTTTGTACAGGTGTTTGTTGTGTTGTTTGTAGCTCAGCTAATGGCTTTTCTTTATCAATAAACTCAACGTTAGTTTCAGCTAATTTGTTATTTAGCGCGGCAACCTCATTTTTGCTATCAATATCATCATTTCGATTCGCTACCGTCTCTGGTATGACTTTTTCTTGAACGACAATCTTAGGATCTGCACCAGCGTTTTGAGCTATTTCATTTGTATTAGTATTAACTAAAGTAGCATTGTTATTGATTGAAAGTGTTTGCGTTGCGTTACTTTCGACGTTACTTTCAACAGCACTGGCCAAGCTACGCTCAGGTTGTATGCCATGAAGATGGTATGTTCCCCACCAAATACCAATAACTAACACTATGCCTAATGCTGAAACTAAGCCGCCAACTTTCACAAAACTATTTTGCCACCAAGGCTTCACTTCAAATTCATCACCTAACGCATCATGCGCAGCTTGTAGCACTATTTTACGATTAACTACGGCATTATTGCTGTTGTAAGCATTCATCAACGAGCGCTCTGCTAACAGGTTCATTAAGCGAGGTATGCCTTTACAGGTTTTATGAATTGCACTCACCGCACTTTTATCGAAAATATTACGAAAACATTTTGCCACTGACAAACGGTGTTTAAGGTATTGTTCGACTTCTTGTTTGTTTAGCGGTAATAAATGATATCTGGCCGTTATTCTCTGTGCTAACTGGCGTAAATCACGGCGTTGCAATAATTGTTGTAGCTCAGGCTGACCAATCAAAATGACTTGTAGAAGCTTTTTAGTGTTGGTTTCTAGGTTGGTTAATAATCTTAATTGCTCTAACACTTCAGGCTGTAAGTGCTGGGCTTCATCAATAATCAACAAAGTATTGATATCGTCGCTGTGATTTTTCAGTAATTTTTGTTGAATTTTATCAGTCAGTGTTTTTAACGTAGCGCCCGTTTTACGATAGCGAATTTTTAGTTCATCACACAGCGTTGCCAATAATTCTTGGCTGGAAAGCGTTGGGTTTAGAATAAAAGCGGCTTGGGTGTTTTCTGGTAAATTTTCCATTAAACGGCGGCTAAGCGTAGTTTTACCTGTGCCTACTTCACCGGTAAGTAGGACAAAACCGCCCGTATCACCTAAACCATAAGTTAAGTGGTTAAGTGCTTCGCGGTGGCGTTCACCCATAAACAAATAATCTGGGTTTGGTGCAATTGAAAATGGCTTTTCTTCTAAACCAAAATAACTTGTATACATAGTAAATCTTAACTAATGAATCGACCCTGTGAAATTACCCTGAACGCGTTCATATGTCAAAATTCAGCTGCATTTGTGTTAGAGTTTATTGGTATAATCACCCTATATTATTTACTTATTTATTTTCAGAGGTTTAAAGCACTTAAATGGCAGATATAACCCAACAACTTAACACGTTTTTAGTCGGTGGTGCAGTTCGTGACTCGCTACTTAATCGCGCAGTTGTTGATAACGACTATGTAGTTGTTGGCTCAAGTGTCGAGGCAATGCGCCAACTTGGATTTATACAAGTTGGCAAAGACTTTCCGGTATTTCTTCACCCCAAAAGTAAGCAAGAATATGCCTTAGCTCGCACAGAGAAAAAATCAGGCCAAGGCTATACTGGCTTTAATTGTAATGCATCACCAAACGTAACCCTTGAAGAAGATCTACTTCGAAGAGATTTAACCATTAATGCCATGGCAATGGATGAAAATGGTAAAATAGTTGATCCTTACAACGGACAAATAGATCTAAAAAATAAAGTTCTACGTCATGTTTCAATGGCATTTATTGAAGATCCTTTGCGCGTTTTACGGGTCGCCCGCTTCGCCGCTCGTTACCATGAGTACGGTTTTACCATCGCCCCCGAAACACTTGCGTTAATGACACAACTCAGTGAGAGTGGTGAATTATTAAGTCTTTCTGGCGAACGTGTATGGCAAGAAATGCAACGCAGCTTAGCCGATGCTAACCCTGAAGTGTTTTTTCAAGTGTTATATCAATGCCAAGCATTAAAGTCGCTGTGGCCTGATTTACATAATTTATGGGGCATACCAAACCCAGCAAAATGGCATCCTGAAATTTGTTCAGGTTTACATACTATGATGGTATTAAAACAAGCAGTGCTGCTATCGACAAAAACAACCATAAGATTCGCCAGTGTTTGTCATGACCTAGGTAAATCGTTAACTGAAGATGAAACATTGCCATCTCATCCAGGACATGAAACTGCAGGCCTGCCTTTAATCGAAGAATTATGCGCTCGTTTAAGAGTGCCAACAGCATACAAAACCTTAGCGTTAAAAGTTTGCCAGTTTCATTTGCACGCACATAAAGTATTTGAATTAAAAGCCAGTACTATTTTAAAGCTTTATGACCAGCTTGATGCTTGGCGTAAACCAGAAGAGTTTTATGATTTTCTACTTTGTTGTCAAGCCGACTTCACCGGTCGTCTTGGTTTTGAAAAACGAGAATACCGACAAAAAGATTTTCTTTATCATGCATTTGAAAAATTAGTTCTTATCACAGCAAAACCTTTTGTTGAGCAAGGTTTAAAGGGCCTTGAAATTAAAGCTGCTATATCAGAGCAACGCCTTGAAGTGTTGAAACAATTCAAGCTTGAGTATATACAACAAAGCCAGATTGTTTAACTTAACGTTGCTAAGTTAACAGCACTGATTCAATAGAGCGGAGTTAACCTCCCTTGCCCTACATATCGTTAGGATAGCTACTTACCTGACTAAAGCACCCAACTTATTAATACATCAGACATAAAAAAACCATATCAAATGATATGGTTTTTTAGACTTAATTTACTTTAAAATTAAAAGTTATAAGTAGCTTTTACGTAGTAGAAACCGCCGTTGTAATCGAACGGACCACTTTCATAGTACTCTGCACCTAACTGACCGTAAGACTCTTCAGGTAACTTTTGAGCTTCTTGGTCGAAAAGGTTATTCGCGCCAACAGACAATGTAATGCTGTCATTTACGAAGTAACTTACTTCTGCATCAAGAGTAATTGCTGAGTCAGCAATTTCATTCCAACAACCAATGGCACATGTATCATCTGCATGAGTTGCAAAGTACTCACCAAAGTAGTTAACACGTACAAAGCTCGTTACACTATCCCAAGTTTGTGAAATAGTGAAAGTAGCACGATGATCAGGCATACCTTCTTCTAAACGATGTACTTTACCTTCATCAGTTGTGTCTGGATTAAACTTATCAACAGTTGTTTCATTCCAGTTATAAGCTAATGATAACAATGTATCACCGTCTAATAACTCCATTGAATAGTTTGCAACAATATCAACACCTTGAGTAGTTGTATCGAAGTCGTTAGCAAAATAAGTTACCGCAGAAATCAACTCAGGGTTAACAACACCAAGTGCTTCAAGTTCAGCATAATCAGCAGGTTCAACATCAATTTGGCTAGACTGAGCTAAACGATCAGTAACTTCAATGTTGTAGTAATCAAGTGTAAAGAAGAAATCACCTTCTTGATAAACCATACCACCAGCAAAGCTGCGTGATTCTTCAGGTGCTAACTCTTTACCGCCATAAAACGCAGAAAGTGGGTTCGTTGGTGGTGCTAAGAATGTTTGAATTAAATCGCCCATTACTAGTGATGTTTGCGTGTTAACAACGTTAGCTTGACCAACAGTAGGTGCTCTAAAGCCAGTACTATGAGACGCTCTGAATGAAAACTCATCATTAAGCGTGTATTGTGCTGTTAGCTTATAGTTAGTTGTATTACCGAAGGTTGTGAAATCTTCATAACGTACAGCAGCGCCAAGTAAAAAGTCTTCTGTTAACTGTGCTTCAACATCAACATAAGCGGCAATGTTGCGACGGTCATTACGACCTTGAGTTTCAGGACCAAAACCTTTAAAACCATGTGAACCGATATTGAAACCTTGGTCAGCAAATGCACCCGCTTTCCATGATGATTCTTCACCAGACACGATTTCAAAGCTTTCTTCACGCCATTCAAGACCTGTAGCAACATTCACTGGCTCTTCGAGACCCATTTCAAAACCTTTAACTAAATCAAAGTTGAAGGTTTTTTCCATTTGGATATAACTACCCGTGTCGAAATCAACAGGAGTTTCTAAACCAAGTGATGGGTTTAAGGTATTTTTTAAATTAAATTTAGATTCGTTACGACCTACTGAACCACTTACGTCAAAGTACCAACCTTCAAGCATACCACTGTTAATGTCACCTTTAGTACCAACAGTTAGTGATGTATCAGTAATATTGCCACCAAATTGTGGCGTGTAACCACCTGGGAATATTTGGTTCATTGAGAAACAGTTAGGATCGGCAACCATTGCTTGGTATTCAGTAGTATCAAGAACATTTGGAACGTTTGCAGGAACTACAGCACATGTGCGCGCTGCGCCTTGTGATTGTGCGATATCGCCAACAAGCAGTGTTTCACCACCATCAACAGAATAAACATTGCCACGGTTATGTGGGTTACGGTAGTAGAAACCACCGGTCACATCACGCTCAGAGTAGTTACCGAACATGTAGAATTCTTTATCATCACCTAAATCTAAACCAACATTACCGAATAAAGTAATGTCATCTTTAACTTCAGGATTACCCCAAATTTGGGCAGGGTCTTGAATTGAAGTATTGCCAGCGTCTGCAATGCCTTGTGCATCAGGACGTTGTACACTTCGGCTAGTAGCATCAGCATTTTTTAACTGAAAACTTAAATTAACAAAGCCATCTTTAGTAAATGGCAAGCCAATGTTACCGTCTACGATCGTTTGGTCACCATCACCTTCGTAGTAAGAACCTTGTTTTACAGAGATTGAACCGCCATCTGCATCATCTTTCAATACAAAGTTCATTACACCAGCAATAGCATCTGAACCATATTGTGCTGCAGCACCATCGCGTAATACTTCAACTTGCTTGATAGCAACACTTGGTATTACTGAAATATCAGGACCTTGTGCACCATCATTAATACCACCACCTTGGAATGCAATAACTGATGCACGGTGACGACGTTTACCGTTTAAAAGTACTAACGTTGAATCAGATGGTAAACCACGTAAGTTTACTGGGCGAATGAGTGATGCTGCATCACTAATAGGTTGTGCGCGAGCATTTAACGAGGGAATTGCACCAACCAACATGTCTAGCATGTCACTTGAAGCATTTTTACCTAACTCATCACCACCAATAATATCAATAGGTACTGGTGATTCTGCTACTGAACGAGGTGCTGAACGTGAACCAATAACGGCGATACGTTCAACACTTTCTTTTTTGGCTGCTTCTTCAGCAAAACCAGCAGCAAAACTAGGAGCAGTTCCTAGTGCTAAGCCAACAGCTAAAGCTAAAGTACCTGTGCGAAATGTTGTAGACATGATATTTCCTTCCTAATATGTGTTTATGTTTTGTCTGTTATCTATTTTTATAGTTATATTTTTATCCATTAATTTAATTGCAGCAAAATTATTTCTTAATAAATAGTAGGGTGACAACTATAAATGGAATGATTATTTATAAAATAGTTAGAAGTGCTTTACAAGTAGTGTTTTTAAAGGTGTTTTAACAATGTGTGTATTAATATATT
>NZ_JACGWF010000198.1:0-838 GCF_014077595.1 Colwellia sp. 6M3
GTTGTGACGATTTATTTGCATTACATGCTCAAGAAAAATTAGCTTCACTTTTGGCCTCTGCGTAAAAGTGAAAATATCTTAGAATAAAATGCCAATAAATAATGGCGTAAAAATATAAAGGAAGAACAACATGGCTGACGAAATTCAAAACGGCGCAGAAGCGACAACTGAGCAACAAGCTCCACAATTTGCTATTCAACGTGTTTATACAAAAGATATCTCATTTGAAACGCCAAATTCTCCAGCAATTTTTCAAAAAGACTGGAAGCCTGAAGTACAGTTAGATATTGATACTAAGTCGACTAAATTGGGTGATGATACTTATGAAGTAACATTGTCGTTAACTGTTACGGCTAAAGTTGAAGAGCAAACGGCTTTTCTAGCTGAAGTACAGCAATCAGGTATTTTTACTATTGGTAACTTACCAGAAGCGCAATTAGCCCATACTATTGGCGCATTTTGCCCAACAACATTATTCCCATATGCTCGTGAAGCTGTTGCCAACCTAGTTAGTCGTGGTTCATTCCCACAAATTAACTTAGCACCAGTAAACTTTGAAGCATTATTTGCAAATTATGTACAACAGCGTGCAGCACAAGCAAATGCTGACCAAGCGCCAGCAAGTACAGAAACTCATTAATTTATGAGCCCTGATTCTGCTGCAATTTCGGTTATTGGCGCTGGCTCTTATGGTACAGCGCTGGCAATATGCTTAGCGCGAAATGGCCATAAAACATTGCTTTGGGGACGTGATGAAAATCATGTTGCTGAAATGGCGAGCTCGCGTGCGAATGAAAAATATTTACCGGGAAGTTCTTTTCCTGAAACATTAGTCGTT
>NZ_JACGWF010000123.1:0-8988 GCF_014077595.1 Colwellia sp. 6M3
GCCGCTTGCCAGGTAGTGCTTTTTCTACTGATGTTGCCTTACTATTGTGACAACTAAATTGTTTACATATCAAAATAAAATTAATTATAGATTTGATATGAATAAAGTAAGGTTAAAAAAATGGGGAAGGCAACTAAATACGTTTCAAAAGTTGCAGATGAACATGGCAATATTGCATGGACAACGGCAGAAAATGAAATTTGGCATGCATTAATTACTCGTCAGCTTTCAACAGTAAAAGACACAGCTTGTGATGAGTTTAATGAAGGATTAACTAAGCTTAACCTACCACTTGATCGGATTCCACAATTAGGGGAAGTGAGTGAGGTTTTAAAAGCGACAACAGGATGGTGCTGTGAACCTGTACCAGCCTTAATCGGTTTTGGTGAATTTTTTAGATTATTATCTGAAAGAAAATTCCCAGTAGCTACATTTATTCGTTCACAAGAAGAGTTCGACTATTTACAAGAGCCCGATATATTTCATGAAATATATGGTCATTGTCCGTTGTTAACTAATGAGTCGTTTGCAAATTACACCCAAGCTTATGGCATGATGGGTTTAAATGCCTCGAAAGAAGACAGGGTGTTTTTAGCTCGACTTTATTGGTTTACTGTAGAGTTTGGCTTACTTAACACACCTAAAGGTTTACGCGTTTACGGTGGAGGGATTTTGTCTTCACCTAGTGAAACTGAATATGCCTTGAACGATAAGTCAGTGGAAAGAAAACCATTAGATGTTCTAGATGTTCTTCGCACTCAATATCGCATTGATATTATGCAACCAGTTTATTTTATGCTGACAAAGGTTAGCGATTTAGACGATATACGTAAATTAGAAGTAGAAGATATTATGGAACTAGTAGAGCAAGCTAAACAAATTGGTCTGCATCCAGCTAAATTTGAATTAAAAGCAAGTTAAGGAATATTTATGAGTGGCGAATTATCAAATCAACAATGTGAAGCATGCCAAGTGGATGCTCCAAAAGTTAGCGACGATGAGTTAGCAAGCTTATTGTCTCAAATACCTGACTGGGTGCCTGAAGTAAACAATGGCGTAATGATGCTAGAGCGAGTTTATAAATTCAAAAACTATAAGTTAGCTTGGGCTTTTTCAAATAAAGTTTCTGAATTAGCAGAAAAAGAATTTCATCATCCGGCCATTTTATTAGAGTGGGGAAAAGTAAAAGTTACTTGGTGGACTCATGCTATTAAAGGGCTGCATAAGAATGACTTTATCTGTGCGGCTAAAACTGACCAACTTCTGTAATGTTTGCTTACAACAATAATACCAAGCCTCCTATCAATGGGGGCTTTTTTTTGTTGTAAAAATTAGTTTACAATAGCGCTATTAGATTTTGATGTTTGCTTGAGGTTAATAAATGCGTTTAGAAATTGGTTGCCATGACCGAGTAGGTATTGCGCAAAGTGTGTTGGCGATATTTGTTGAACGTGGGATTGACCTACGTGGTATCGAGCTTAAACAGCCGGGAAAAATTTTTATTAACATCCCTGATTTGGAGTTTTCAGAGTTACAAAGTTTTATGCCGCAATTACGTTTAATTGACGGAATTGTAGATGTTAAAACAACACCTTACATGCCGTCAGAGCGTGAACGAAATGAATTTGAAACCTTAGTTAAAACTTTCCCTGATCCTTTTATATCTGTTGATAACAAAGGGCAAATACGCGTGGTAAATAATATCGCGGCGCAAATAATGTGCGAATCGCTCGAACACATTATTGGAGAGCATGTTGGCCAGTGGCTAAAAGGGTTTAATTTCTCTCGCTGGCTTGATAGTGAAGAAGTGCTAGCTCAAACTCGCAGGGTTAAATTTCAAGACGACGATTTTGTTGCAGATATTATTCCTATTCACATTGCAGATGGCGATGAAAAGCAATTACTTGCTGGTGCAGTGATTATATTAAAATCTGAAGCTAGATTAGGTCAGCAAATTAGTGTTTTTAAAAAGGCTAATGAGAATGACTTTAACGGCATTCAGTCTAATAGTAGCTCTATGCGTAAATTGATTCGTGAAGCCAAGCGCATGGCCTTGCTTGACTCTTCAATGTTGATTGTTGGAGAAACTGGGACTGGCAAAGAGTTATTAGCTCGCGCTTGTCATGCTGCTAGTGACCGAACCGATAAACCTTTTATGACCTTGAGTTGTGCCGCATTACCTGACGACGCAGCAGAAACTGAATTATTTGGCTCAGGTGCTGCAGGGCAAGTAAATAGTAAACGTGGTATTTTTGAGTCAGCCGATGGTGGCACCATATTTTTTGATGAAGTAGGTGAAATGTCCGCCAAACTGCAAACAAAAGTGTTAAGGGTTATCCAAGATGGCACTTTTAGACGCATTGATGACGAAAAAGAAATTAAAGTTAATGTACGTATTATAGGTTCGACTAATCGCGATTTACTTAACATGGTGTCTCTTGGTGAATTCAGAGAAGATTTATATTATCGCTTAAATGTTTTAGGCCTTAATATTCCATCTTTACGAGAGCGACGTTCTGATATCGTGCCTTTAGCGGAACTTTTTGTGACTAAATTTGGTCAACGTATTGGTAAGACTCATATTTCATTCGATCCTGAGTGTTTGGAGTTTATTGAACACTACCCTTGGCCAGGTAATGTTAGGCAGCTTGAAAATGTGTTAATTCGGGCGGTATCTTTAATTGAAGGTAATATCATTATGACCTCACATTTACAGCTACCAGCATATACACGTGAGCATGGTTATCTAGAGCAAGATTTTGAAGGCACATTAGATGCCGCTGTGAAAAATTTTGAAGCTGATTTACTGAGAAAGCTTTACCCGGCTTATCCTAGTACAAGACAATTAGCGAAAAAATTAGGACTGAGTCATACCGCGATTGCTAATAAGTTACGTGATTATGATATCAACAAAAAAACGGTAAAAATTTAACGTGATTCTGCCAATATTGTCTAGATTTATTATTGGCATTTCTCAAGGCTAATTGAGTATTATAAATGAAATTATATGGTTATTGGCGCTCTTCTGCCGCATATAGAGTTCGAATTGCAATGCATCTTAAAGGACTGGCGTTTGAATCAATTCCAGTACATTTAGTAAAAGATGGTGGAGAACAGCACAAGGCTGCCTATACTGATTTAAACCCAACGCATTTAGTACCAACGCTTGTTGATGAAGATGTTACGCTTCATCAGTCAATGGCAATTATTGAGTATTTAGATGATAAATTTCCATCGGTAAGTGTTTACCCAAAAGATATTGTAGCTAAAGCTAAGGTAAAGGCACTTTCACTTGATATAGCTTGTGAAATGCACCCAGTTAACAACCTAAGGGTGCAACAATATTTAGTAAAAAGTTTTTCGTTACAAGAAAGTGATAAGCTGACTTGGAGCCATCATTGGATGAATGTTGGTTTTGTTGCAGTTGAAAAGCAATTGGAACTGAATGCCGGGCGTTATTGCTTTGGTGATTTTATAACGATGGCTGATATTTGTTTAGTACCACAAGTATATAATGCTAATCGATTTAATCTTGATATGAGTGATTTTCCGAATATCTGCCGTGTTGTAGATAATTGTAATAAACATCCCGCATTTATTGCTTCACTTCCTGAGAATCAGGAAGATGCACAGAAATAAATAGGGTTATAATCAAGGGTATAACTTGGTAAATTCATTATTTATCATTCACTTTTTTCAATAAACAAGGGTTAATATGTCAATTCAACATACAGAACAAAAACAAACGCCTTGGGCTGTTATTGCGATAATTATAGCCGCGATTATCGCCTTTGTTATTTATTATTATGTTATTGCTGGCGACGATAGCAGTGCTATTGAAGTCGCTTCTCCAGTTGCTATTACTGCAGTTCAAGAGCCTGTTGAAATTATTGAAGCTGAGCCAGAGTTGCTTGAGCAAGACATTCTAACCGAGACAATTGAAGAAGATATCGTTGATATCGAACCTGAAATTAACTTACCTAAATTAGACGAAAGTGATAGCTGGTTTAGTACCAAATTACCTACCTTAACTTGGCGAAAAGAGTTACTTAAATTAGTGGTAACGGATGATATGATCCGTCGTTTCGTGGTGTTTACTGATAACTTCAGTCAAGGTACTTTAGCATATGAACACACACCATTAGTCATGCCAAACACTAAGTTTACGGCACTTGAACAAGAAACTGATCAAGGCACAAAATTGCAGTGGGATGAAAGTAGTGCTCGTCGCTTTAGTCTATATGTTGATCTTTTACGTTCAATGGATAGCGAAATGCTTGTGCAATGGTACATTGAGCTAAAACCACTTATTGACCAAGCATATGGAGAGTTAGGCTACCCAGATCAAGATTTTACTGACAAGCTGCATAACGCAATAACCAAAGTTTTAGACATGGAAATTCCTAAAAATCAACCAGAATTAGAACGACCAAGTGTTATGTATAAATACAAAGATGAGTCTTTAGAGTCATTAGATGATGCTGAAAAGCTATTACTTAGACTCGGCAAAGAAAATTTACTTGTTATTAAGTCAGTGATGCTGGAAATTAATGAAAAACTAGCTAGAGCACGTTGATCCTTGGTACGCAGTAAATGAAAAAAATGATAATACCGACTGTACCCGAATGTATAGCAACCCGTAATTATGGTCTATTAAGCCGTTTTTCACGACAAATAATGATGCGGTGTGGTTGGACAATTATTGGAGATTTACCTCAGCAACCTAAATTTATTCTTGCCGTTGCACCGCATACCTCAAATTGGGATTTTTTTGTCGGTATTGGGGTCATGTTTACATTAAACCTTAAAGTACGCTTTTTGGCGAAAGGAAGTCTATTTCGTTGGCCAATTAAATCCTTGTTAAACGGGATAGGGGGTATTGGTGTCGATCGTAATCATAGTCATGGGGTTGTGGGGCAAATTGTTGATGAGTTTAACTCCAACGAGAAATTCATTTTAGGTATTGCGCCAGAAGGGACTAGAAGCAAAACAGTAGAGTGGCGAACTGGTTTTTTACATATTGCTAAACAAGCCAATGTTCCTGTGGTACCCGTAAGTTTTGATTTCTTTAAAAAAGAAGTGAAATTTCACCACGCCGTTATTATTACCGGTGATATAAATCAAGAATTAGTAGAATTTAAGCAGGTATTTGCTAATGTTTGTGCAAAAAAACCACAAGCAGTTTAATTTTATTAACTAGGGCTTGCAACCAAGCTATTGTTTAGCGATAATTCGCGCCGCGTTGAAGAGTTTGTTTTGACGCTACTATGGTGACCCTTTTGGTCCCTCCGCAATGATACTCTGTGAACTCGGCCAGGTCCGGAAGGAAGCAACCGCAGCAGACGACTCATGTGCCGGAGTGTGGCTATTAGGGTTGCCACCCAATCTTCTTTTAATGTCGATACAACCATACCTTGACAAAAAACAACCATACCTTGACAAAGTTCATTTTTTGACCAATCATTACGTAAGTTTATTACATATATGTTGGAATTCAAATGTACAAACGTACCTTAAAGAAATCAACAGTAAAAAATATCCATAAATTTTCCAGTACAAAATGCGGGGAAATGATCGTTGTTGAATCATCTTTAGAATATGATTCATGTTTCCATTTTGAATTTTCCAAACAGATTATTCTATATGAAGCTCAACCTATCGGTTTTCAATATGAGTTATGCGGTAAATTAAGAAGCTACACTCCTGATTTTTTAGTAACGCTTGATGGCGAAGAAGAAATATTCTACGAAGTAAAACCTTTTTGTAAAACCCTATCCGAAGAATTTAATCTTGAATTTGAAGCTAAAAAAATTGCTGCTTTAAACCTAGGTAAAAAGCTAGAATTAATAACAGAAAAACAAATTCGTATAATACCATTACTTAATAATTTAAAATTAATTCATAGATATCAACGCCTAGAGCACAACTTAACATCTTTTCAAAAGCAACTATTAAAGTTGATTACCTCTGCCGAAAGCTTAACGTTGTCATATTTAATTGATAACACTCAAACATCTTTTTCGGAAATCATTCCACATATTGCAGACTTATTAGCTAAAGGCTTGCTAGAGTCCAATCTATTTAAGCCATTAGAATCTAATAGTGACTTATATTGTTATGGCTAATTCATTTGATTCTTTGTTTTCAGATAATAAAGAGCTGTCGAAAGGAGCTTTAAATAACACTGCGAATGAAAAACCATTTCACGCTTATATAGAAACTAAAAAAACAGAAGAAAACTTTTCAGATATCACTGTATTCTCTGAAGATCAGCAAAGTGATGCCATTCATCGATATTCTTGGTTAAAAGAGTTATATCGCCTGAATATAAAAGCATTCACGCAAAATTCACTTAAAGACCCCATCAGCCAAATTCAAATTATTTTAGGTGGTCACGCTCCTAATTGGCGAACCTTGATAAGGTGGCATAAAAGTTATCAAAACTCAGGCCGAAAACTTATCTCTCTGGTCCCTAAAAAAAGCTCAGGTAACAATACTTTGCGGTTATCTAATATAGCTGATGAATTATTACAAAAAGCTATGAATCGACTATTAAGTGTCGAAAGACCCTCTATTGCTGATGGACATAAATATTTAGAAGAACTTATATATTTGCACAATAAAAATACGGGCACAAAGTTAGTAGCGCCTTCATATGAGAGCGTAAGAAGGAAGTTTAATGCTATTACACCATATGATAAAAAATTAGCTTTTGAAGGAAAAGCAAAGGCAAAGCAAGAATTTAATAAAGTAGGAATGATATTAAAAACGTCAAGGGCTTTGGAGTGTGTAGAAGTTGATCATACACCCTTAGATTTATTTGTAATTGATGAAGTATCCAACTTACCACTAGGAAGACCTTATTTAACTGTATTCAAAGATCGTCATACAAAATCAATAACTGGTTATTACATTGGTTTTGAGCCTCCTAGTATTGTTTCGGTAGGTTATGGTTTAAAGAACACTATTTTACCTAAAGCGTGGATGAAAACTGACTTTCCAGACATAAAAAAAGAGTGGTCTGCTTATGGCATTCCAGAACAATTAGTTGTAGATAACGGAAGTGAGTTTTGGAGTGGAGGTTTTGTGAATATGTGTTTGGAATTGAATATCGATATCAAACAAAATCCTGTTCGAAAACCTTGGCTAAAACCAAGCGTCGAGCGTTTCTTTGGGACATTAAATCGGAGCTTGTTCACAAGCACACCAGGTAAATCCTTTTCAAATATTTTTGAAAGAGAAGATTATGACCCTCAGAAATATGCCGTATTAACATTAGCAGTCTTGAAAGAAGTATTGGCTGTATGGGTTGTTGAAATATATCAACATGCACCTAATTCACGAAAAACAGATATTCCTGAGCTCAACTGGAATAAAGCTTGCGAAAAATTCCCGCCACTAAAATTTGAAGGTTCGGAAAGTAAACTTGATTTTTACATGGGCAACTTACACAAAAGCACGCTAAGAAAAGAAGGCATTACATTTAAATATTTACGATACCACAGTGATGAACTTGCGCTTATTAGGGCAAACTTAGGCGATCATAAAATACAATATAAATACCTCTCTGATGATTTAAGTTACATATATGTACTGAATAATGAAGAGCAGAAATACATTCGGGTACCCGCGGTAGATGTTGAATACACCGAAAACCTTTCTTTATGGGAACATAAAGTTCACCTTAAATATGTCCAAAAATATATAGGTGAAAGTTTTAATTTAGGGGATTTAATCGAAGCTCGAATTAAAATAAGAAATATTGTTGAAGATGCTGTCAGCAATAAAAAGACGAAAATAACAGGAAAAAAGCGAGCAAGTCGTTATATTGAAAAAGATGGCGGCTATTCACCTGAATCATTAATAAACAAAACCGAAAGTAAAAAAGAGAGTGATCCAATAAATAACGATGACACTGATTGGGATTTTGATGACAGCTGGAGTGTTGATATTAATGATAGCTAACCAACAATATCAAAATAATGCTTCTATCCCATCATTAAGCACAATATTTGTTCTTAGTCCCAAACTAAACCAAATATTAGAGTTAATGGAAGATTGTCGTTTAGATAGCAAGCTTACAAATGATCCACAGTGCATGCTTGTAACGGGTGATACTGGGGCAGGAAAAACATCCTTAATTGAATACTATCACAAAGAAAGACCTAATTTAGAAAGTGAGTATGCTTCTAAAATACCAATACTATCAACAAGCTTACCGGAAAGTTCGACTCCTATTACTGCAGCTCAACAACTTTTGTACGATTTAGGTGATCCGTTCTACTCAAAAAGTGACAATATTATAGAGCTTACCGCTAAATTAGTGGTTCTAATTAAAAACTGTCAAGTTGAAATGATCATCATTGATGAGTTTCAACACATGATTGAATTTAAAACAAAAAAAGTATTATTTAGAGTAGCTGACTGGCTAAAAATGTTAATTGTTAGAACTAAGGTACCTATTATACTATTTGGCTTGCCTTATTCTGAATTGATTCTTCAGACCAATAAGCAATTAGCGGGTAGGTTTTTATTACGACAAAATTTAGAGCCTTTTAGGATTAAATTAAAGGCTAATAGAAATTACTTTTTAAGTTTCTTAAATGCAGTAGATAAAGTGTTGCCATTTGAAAAAAGTTCTAACTTAACTAATTCAGAAATAGCTAAGGCGATGTATGTTGCATGCAAAGGGAATTTAAGAAATTTAATGGTACTAATTAACTATGCGGTTAAAAAATCATTAAAAAAAGGTGAGTTAAATCTATCTATAGAGTCTTTAAAGTATGCGGCTGATATATTAAAAGTTACGTCCACAAACCCCTTTAAGCTTAAAAGTATAGAGCTTAGTGATATTGTCGAGCCTTCTAAAAATATAGGTTGGGAAACTATCTTAGAACAACAAAAAGTCACAAATAAAGACATTAAGTTAACGATTGATGATTTGTTTTGAGTTATATAAAGGTAATAGGAGAGCTCCATGAATAATAT
>NZ_JACGWF010000233.1:0-357 GCF_014077595.1 Colwellia sp. 6M3
GCTAGGCCGATGAAAGCCAGTAATGGTGTGGAGGGGAAAACCAAGCCGACCATCAACATTATGTTTGATGGGGTCAATTTTAGCCAAAAGCTTTAATTGATTGCGAAGGGGGGAAGTATTCTTTAAGCGTATGAAAGACGAAGACTTTTGTTTATTGGCTCACAAGTATTTCGACGGAAATAGCCAAGACATGACGGCCAAGCAGGAATGTAGACGCTGAGAATTGAAGGGCGAGCAATGGAGTAATGGCTGACCACTTAGGCAGATTGCCAAAAAAAAGGCTAGCACACCTAATGTCATCATGAAGATTCAGCGATAAGTAGAATGACACGAGCAGACATACCGCAAGCAAAGGCA
>NZ_JACGWF010000155.1:0-4315 GCF_014077595.1 Colwellia sp. 6M3
ATAATAACATCTATAGTAGCTATAGGGTCAAGAAATATTTTCAGAATTAGCTAGATAACCCTTTTTTCATTTTATAATGATTATTTAATTAGTTTTCTAATGCTTTCTACATTTTTATTGATTAGATGCCGAATGACATTTTTATATAGCCAATTTTTAATGCCAGACAAATTAGTGCCATATTTCTCATAGAATTCATCTGGGGTGTTAAAAATGCCAAAGTCATCATGTATACCTTCTTTTTGTATATACGTATCTTTGCCTGACCATTCCACTTGTGGATCTAATAAACACTTTGTTGCAATACCATATCCGCAAAAATTATTTTTCACATTTTTAAACTTAGATTGAATAGATTTTAGATACGAGTCATCAATAATAAAGCCTTCTAGATTGATCCAATTATCTTCAAAAAACACTTCAACCCAGCTATGAATAATGAATTCTGGAGCAAGCCACATAATGTAATTGGGTATAGCACCTTTTTGTAAGCTTTTCTCAATAGTAAATCCGTGAAATCTACAAGGAATATCCAATGCTCTTAATAAAGCCATTAAAAGAGTTCCTTTAGTATTGCATTGACCATACCCATCAGCTAAAACAAAGCTCGCACTTATATCATCACGACTGTTATACCCAAACTTTATTTCATCTTTAACAAAACTGTAAGCAGCCCCTATTTTTTCAAAATCATCAAGAGAATTCCAGCCTCTATTTTTAATCAAGTCTGTAATTAGAGGGGTATCGTAATCTAGAATATTCGATTTCTTTAAATATATATGTGATTTCATAGGATTCTGCTTTACTAATTCAGTTGCTGGCTAAAACGAGCAATAGTCATTAATATATGCTCGTTATTTATCTTGTTATTAACAGCTTATAGGTCAACACATCAACACTATAATCTCTATAGTAACTATAGGGTCAAGGATGAATTGACAGAATTAGCTAGATAGATATTTTCAATGTTCATTTTAAAACCATTAGTCAGCGATTTTTCTAATGTTCTCTACATTTTCATTGATAACACCCAGTTATAAAAATATTTTTTAATACTTTACTCTATAGCAACTATAGGTATTACAATTGATAATAATTATCATTTGGGCTGTAATATTTAAGGGCCATAGTATGCAATTTTGTTGGAACGTGCGATTAATAAGTCAAAAAAATATAGGAATACAATCATTATTATGTTTAGTGTTGATGGCGATTCTTTTATTTTCGAAGTTGAGTGTAGCTTCAACGGTTGATGAGGTTGCTCAACTACGCCAGATAGCACAGTTGGCAGAATATGTGGGGGTCGATTACGCATCAGCGGTTGATAATGGTCAAGTTATTAACGATGATGAATACCAGGAAATGCTTGAATTCTCTCAATTGATAGTTGATAAAACGTCAAGTGATAATTATGTTATGCACTCTCTCAATGAGAAAGCATCGGCTTTACAAACCGCCATTTCAACTAAACAAAAAGTAGACACTGTCAGGCAATTTGCTTCTGAACTACGAATTTCACTATTGGCTATGATGCCTGAGTTACCTCTCCCTAAAAGATTACTGTCTAAAGACGCGACGTTTTCTTTATTTGAAAATAACTGTGCGAGTTGCCACGGTCTTTCAGGTCAAGGAAATGGTATTTTAGCATCGGGATTAGAGCCTGCTCCTACCGATTTTACCGATAAAAAACGTGCTGAAAACCGTTCACTTTTAGGCTTGTTTGATGCCATATCTAATGGGCTTGATGATACGGCCATGCCTGCATTTACACAATTAAAAGAACAGCAGAAATGGTCCCTTGCATTTTATGTCGGAAGCTTAGCATTTCAATCATCAAGAGAATTAACCAAACCATCACAATCAATTTCATTACAAAACTGGATAAATTATAGTCCATCAAAATTATCGACAGAAACTGACGGATTAACGAAAAATGCAATTGAAGGATTAAGAGCTAATCCCACATTATTGTTTACCGATCAAAGTAGTCCTTTAGCTATAACCAAAACTCAATTAGCTGCTGCAAGCATTGCATATAAAAATGGAGAGTATGAGCAGGCCAAAACACTTGCGGTGAGTGCTTATCTAGATGGTTTTGAATTAATTGAAAATAGTTTGGATGCATGAGACAAAAATTTACGTAAAAGTATCGAAGGAAGCTTGATTAAGCTTCGTCAAGTGTGAAGTAACGCCCAACAGGTTAATCAACTTGAAAGCCTTATGGAAGTTACTGTGGGGCAACTCAATAACGCTGAAGGGTTACTAACAGAAACCACTCTATCAAATGAGGCTCTTTTTACGGCGAGCTTAGTTATCTTACTAAGGGAAGGTTTAGAAGCGTTACTGGTTGTACTGGCTTTGATAACAGTATTAGTGCGAACTAAACGTCATGATGCTTTAAAATATGTCCATTTTGGTTGGCTGAGTGCGCTATTAGCGGGTTTTGCTACTTGGGCGTTAGCCCAATCAATGATCAGTATCAGTGGTGCAAGTCGAGAAGTCATGGAAGGTATTGCTGCAATGCTTGCAGCGTTAATGTTGTTCTATGTGGGGATCTGGATGCATAGCAAAACGAATGCTGAACATTGGCAGGCATACATTCAAAAGCACATTAATACACAATTAGAAGCAGGTACACTTTGGGGATTAGCCGTGCTCTCATTTATCGCTGTTTACCGAGAGGTTTTTGAAACGGTTTTATTCTATCAATCACTGTTAACACAAGCCTCAACGACTCAATACTCATTTGTTATCGGTGGACTTTTATTCGGGATAGCTGTGTTATCGATTATTGCATGGGGAATGTTTAAATATTCTGTAAAATTGCCAATCGCTCGTTTCTTTTCAACAACAACATATCTCTTATTAGCACTGTCATTTATATTAATGGGAAAAGCAGTTTCAGCATTACAAGAGGCTGCCGTTATTGGAATTTCTCCATTGCCAATTACTGTAGAGGTTGATTGGATTGGTGTTGGGTCTACTTGGGAAGGCATAATGGCACAGTTGACAATATTGGTTTTATTTATAGCCTATATGGATAGATCTAGAAGAAAACAAATAATGATTTAAGATCAGCATTGTTTCTAAACATTTTTAGCTACGTCACTGGTAAGCTTTTGTAAAATACCACACTGCTCAATTGTTCCATTATTTGAGCATGTGTTACTTAAGTAATTTAATTGTTCTTTTAGGCTATTAAGTTCTTTGATACGTTGTTCAACTTGCTGAATATGACTATCGATCATGTTGTTAACTGAGTTGCATTGAATCGAGGGTGAACTTTGTAACTCAAGCAGTTGACGAATTTCCGATAAGGTTAAATCCAGCGTTCTGCACTGTTTAATAAACATCAATTGTTTAAGTGACGATTTATTATATAAACGAAAATTTCCTTCACTTCGCTCTGGGGATTTCAAGAGTTGTTCTTTTTCATAATAACGGATCGTTTGTACTGAACAATCTGTTAATTTTGCTAGTTCGCCAATTTTCATAATATTAAATTTCTTTGTTGACTCTATGGTTACTATAGACTTTATACTTTGTAAAAATGAGTTTAGCAAGGTTTTTCATGTCAAATAAATGTAGTGGCCAATGTGAGTCAGTTGTTACTGACTCTAGTATTAAAGAGTTTAAAAATACTGATGCTTTTGATGGGCGTTTCACCACTGATTATAAAGTGCCTAAGATGGATTGTCCTTCTGAAGAACGATTGATAAGGTTAGCGCTCGACGGTATTGAACCACCTGTTGGATTAACATTTGATATTCCTAATCGGCTAGTTAAAGTTTTTCATGATGCTCATTTGGATGAGATAACGACGAAGCTTCAATCATTGAATTTAGGTGCTACGTTAGAAAGAACCAGAGAAAGTTGCCGTGTTGAAGCAACCCAAGCCAAAGTATCTGCTAAAGAAAATGAAGGGAAAGAAACCATTTTTCTTAAGTGGTTACTGATCATTAACGGGTTCATGTTTTTTTGTGAATTCATCGCGGGTTGGATTGCTCAATCCGCTGGACTGATTGCTGACTCTTTAGATATGTTTGCAGATGCTGCTGTATATGGCTTGGCAATATATGCGGTTGGGAAAAGCATTAAGATGAAACTCAAAGCTGCCCACATATCGGGATTGCTACAAGTTATCCTTGCGTTAGGTGCTTTAAGTGAAGTGTTAAGGCGATTTATATACGGAAGTGAACCCGTATCAAATTTAATGATGATTTTTGGTGCACTTGCGTTAATTGCCAATGTTACATGTTTGTTTTTAATATCAGATAGTAAAGAAAATGGCGCTCATATGAAGGCTAGTTGGATT
>NZ_JACGWF010000251.1:0-255 GCF_014077595.1 Colwellia sp. 6M3
CCACCCGTTTGACAGGTTGTGCCCTATATTGCTTGGTTTGCAGCTCACCTTGCAGTTGTTTTAAGTTTGCTTCTAAATTCAGGGCAAATGCGCCTACGGACTGCCTATCTATTCCGGCCGCTCCTTTAGCTGCTTTCACTTTTTTGAATCCCTTGTACAGGTTATTAATGTCTAATAATTGTCCGTACAAGCTGTAGTAAACTGTCATTTTCTGCCTTTGCTTGCGGTATGTCTGCTCGTGTCATTCTACTTATC
>NZ_JACGWF010000136.1:0-7254 GCF_014077595.1 Colwellia sp. 6M3
TTGTTTAAGTTTTTTTCATAACATATGAATGTTATAAATTAACTATTAGCAATACGTGCATCGACCACAGCAATAGCTTGATCAATTCTCGTTAATACTTTTTGTTGGTCTAATAATGCTAAAGTAATGTCTAGCGACGGTGAGTTACCACCACCTGTAGCAGCAACACGCAATGGCATGCCCACTTTACCCATTCCTACCTCAAGTTCTGTCGCAGTATCGTTTATAGCTGCATGAATTGGCTCTGGAGACCAATCAGTTAAAGCGGCTAATTTCTCTTTAACTAATAACAATGGTGCTTTAACGACTGGGCGTAAATGTTTTTTAACCGCGCCAGCATCAAGTTCGGTAAAATCTTCATAAAAGTAGCGACTTATTTGTGCCATTTCTTTTAAAGTTTTAACACGATCAGATTGTATTTTAACTATTTCTTCAAGCGCTGGGCCATTTTCAACATTAATACCCTGCTCGTTCATATGCCATGCAAGATGAGTAGCAACATAAGCGGGATCTAAAGTTTTCATGTAATGCTGATTTACCCAAATAAGTTTATCAGTATTAAAGCCTGAAGCTGCACGGTTACAATCTTTAAGATCAAATAGCTCGATCATTTCTTCACGAGAAAAAATTTCTTTATCGCCATGAGACCAACCTAAACGCACTAAATAATTAAGCAATGCTTCAGGTAAGTAACCGTCATCACGATATTGCATCACACCAACCGCGCCATGACGTTTAGATAAACGTTTACCGTCATCACCTAATATCATAGGAATATGAGCATATTCAGGTACCGTGGCACCTAAAGCAATTAAGATGTTAATTTGTTTTGGCGTATTACTAATATGATCATCACCACGAACAACATGAGTAACTTTCATATCCCAATCATCAACCACAACCGTTAAGTTATATGTTGGAGTGCCATCAGAGCGCGCAATAATTAAATCATCAAGTTGCTCGTTACTAATGGTAATGTCACCTTTAACCATGTCTTTAATAACAACATCACCGTCTAACGGGTTCTTAAAGCGAATCGCATAAGGTTTATCTGCTGGGTAGTCAGTACGTTCACGCCATAAACCATTATATTTTTCAATTTCACCTTTAGATTTTGCTTCTTCACGCATAGCATCGACTTCTTCAGCAGTGCTATAACAACGATAAGCATTACCTGAGGCTAATAACTGCTCAATAACTTCTTTATAACGGTCAAAGCGCTGTGTTTGAAAATAAGGCCCGTGAGTCCATGGTAAATCTAACCACTTCATGCCATCCATAATCGCATCAACAGAAGCTTGTGTTGAACGTTCTATGTCAGTGTCTTCTATTCTAAGAATAAAGTCGCCACCATTTTTTTGTGCATAGAGCCAGCTATATAAAGCAGTACGAGCACCACCAACATGTAAATATCCCGTTGGGCTAGGAGCAAATCGAGTTGTTAAAGTCATAAAAGTCTCAATGAAATATGTCTATTTGTTTAAAGGAAAAACTTAAACAAAGGTTTTTAATAAAGTTGCCAGTATTTTATCAGTCAAGCGCAGGAAATACACCTTTTAGCGCGTTAAATTTATTAGTGTTATACGATGACAATTAAAAATAAAGTTCACAAAACCACCAGTCTGTCGAAATTTACAGCGTTCAAGCTAAATAGTTAAAAAAAATATAAAAATTTAATGAGTTTAGGTTGACAGCTTTTTCGATCTCCCTATAATACGCCCCCACAGAGAAGGACGATTAGCTCAGTTGGGAGAGCACCGCCCTTACAAGGCGGGGGTCACTGGTTCAAGCCCAGTATCGTCCACCATATCTTCTCTGAAAGCAGTATTTAATATCGGACGATTAGCTCAGTTGGGAGAGCACCGCCCTTACAAGGCGGGGGTCACTGGTTCAAGCCCAGTATCGTCCACCACTTATTTAAAAGTGACGAAGACAATTTAGTGTGGGAAAGAAATAAGGTCATCACCTTCTACTCTTTATCACCCGCGCCGAATCACTGATTTAAACTCAGTATCGTCCAGCACTTCTTTGCCATTAAAGAAGTATAAAATAAAAAATGGACGATTAGCTCAGTTGGGAGAGCACCGCCCTTACAAGGCGGGGGTCACTGGTTCAAGCCCAGTATCGTCCACCACTTCTTTTACCATTAAAAGAAGTATAAAATAAAAAATGGACGATTAGCTCAGTTGGGAGAGCACCGCCCTTACAAGGCGGGGGTCACTGGTTCAAGCCCAGTATCGTCCACCACTTTTTATTTAAAACCCTTAAAACCCTTAAAACCTTCAAAACCTTCAAAACCTTCAAAACCTTCAAAATCATTAAAATATTTAAAATAACAAGTTAAAGCACCTTCTGCTCTTTATCACCCGCGCCGACTCACTAGTTCAAGCCTTGTATCGTCCACCACTTTTTATTTAAAACCCTTAAAACTTTTAAAACTTTTAAAACTTTTAAAACCTTTAAAAGCAGAGCGTGTGAGCGATTGGAAACGCTACCAAATAATTGAACGCGGCAATGCCCGTATGATCTCAGATGGTCAATGGAAACTCGTGCGTTATTACAAAAAAGACGCTAGCCCCATTGGTCATTGGTACAATTTAACCCATCCAATGAAAGAGCGGAATATTACAGAACCTCCACGCCAGCAATTCAATTGAAGATGGTATCTGAGTTGGAAGATTTCTTCGAAAAATATAGTGTGCCCGCTCACTCGGGTAAGAACCTTTGGCAGCAAGAGCGACCTAATTTCAATAGTGAAAATCTGATGAACCAATCCTTGTGGCAATAACTTTATCTATAATGCGTCATATTAATAGCGACTAAGTCGTAATTTCACCCTCCTATATACGGTTCAGATATGTGTTTAATTAAAATACTAAATTAAATTATAAATTTGAATTACGCTAAAGTACTGATTTAATTTTAAATAAGCAGTATCTATTATCAATTTCCTCTCAAATGTTCAGGTTGATTAACATACGGCATTGTCACTTTATATTTATTATCAGTCATAAAAAACAAAGCCTTATGACCATAATATTCAACGCTTTTGGAATTAAAATCAGCAAGTACTGAGATATTGTATTCAGCAAACACGACAGCGCTAACTAACTCAGTTATAATCATTTTTTATTTCAATTTTTTAAAGATCACCATGACCGACACTATTCAAAACATTGATGTTTCAATACAACCCATCGAACTTTGTAAGCTATTAAAAATTGCCAATATGGTTAGTGGTGGCGGTGAAGCTAAAATAGTGATCAGTGAAGGTTACGTGCTCCTGAATAATGAAGTCGAATTTCAAAAGCGAAAAAAAGTCTATCATGACGATATTGTAGAATTTAATGGTGAGGTTATTCAGGTTAATGTCGTTAAACTTGATAAAGAAGATTTGCCTGTAACAACAAAAAAACAAACCGAAAACACCCTTAAAAAGCAGAATACGTTTAAGAAAACTAAGCATAAAAAAACCAAAACTGATAACCAGCCCCAAGCTTTACAAGCACCTGATGCTCCACGCTCAAAGCGTAGACCTATCTCTTTTTAGTTCAACTATTTGCTGATATATTACTTTAATCATTTTACACCCTACCGCTATAGCTAAAGTGTATTTATGCAAATTGACAGTCTAAAGCCCGACCTACAATTAATGCCTTAAATTTATTAATATTGAAGAATTTATTGTGATAATTTTCGATCTATAGCTAATATGATTCTTTTAAATTTACGCCATGGTTCAACGCATAAGGTATTTATGGGTCGTAAACATTTCAACTGCTTACTTTCCGAGATGTTTGATGGTTTCTAATGTAGATCAGTGTTTACGACGAAAAGTAGTTAGAGAATTAAGTAAAGAATTAAGTAGAGAATTTACAGTTAGCAAAAATTTAATATCATGAACTTATACGCCTAAATATACTAAACGATTCGACATGTTAACTTGCACCGATTTAACTAATGACTACTTTGCTGTATTGCGCCCAAACATGTAATTACTTTGGGCTGTCTGCATTTACAAAATTTCCATTATATATTATATGTTCTGTACCTCAGCTATATATTCTGCACTTCCACTACAAGATCAACTATTTAAACTCAACTATTTATAAATAAAAAAAAACGATAACACCTAAGTATTATCGCTTTTATTATAAATCAGCGTTGTAAAAAGCCAACTTTGTTAACAGATTAGAATTTTACGTTAACGCCTGCGAATGCTCTACGGCCTACTAGGTCGTATATCGCATTAGCTGTGTAACCTGGTGCTAACTTGTCTGTTAAGTTTCTGATACCAGCACTTACTGAAACATTATCATTTACTAGGTAATTAAATGATACGTCGTGTGTTGTTACAGAACCAATATAGGCAGGAGATGTATCTTCTGCTGTATCGCCAGTTGGAGAGATATCTAACGTAAAGCTACGATCGATAAAACGCGTTGACCAGCTTACTACTAAGTCATCTATTTCATAATCTAAACCGAAACGAAGTTGAAGACTTGGATCACCAACCTCACCATCTTCAACGTTAATTTCGTCTGGACGGTCTTGGAATTCAAATTGCTCTAGTTCTAGTAATTTACTTACCATTAGGTTAGTTCTTAGCTCACCTGGAAGATCAAAAGAACTTAGGTCTGTCTTGTATCTAAATACAGCTTCAACACCTTTAGTGTTTAACGCTGCAGCATTTAAATAACCAGAACGAACAAGTTCAATGTCGTTAGTAGTTGGATTACGATCGACTTGACTACAGAAACCTTGATCTGGACTACCCGTTGCATCTACACAGTTATCAGCAACATTTTGTGCAGAAACAAATGTAATGGCGTCTGTAATTTCAATATCATAGTAATCAACGGTTACAGAGAAATCCTCAACAAACGAAGGAGTCCAAACAAAACCAACCGTCATTGATTCTGAGTCTTCAGATTGTAAATCAGGGTTACCGCCTGAAAGAAGATCTACAGATACGTTATCGTTTGCTTGAAAGTCTGCAGGAATACCTAATGCAGCACAGTTTCCAGCGCGATCTGGATCGTCTGAAACGTTATCAGCGTCACATGGATCGCTTACGCGGGCAAAACCAGGAGAAACAGGGTCAAATGCTTCTGCAATATTTGGTGCACGTACCGCTTCACCAATAGTACCGCGAATACGTAAATCTTCGAATGGTGCATACATTAAACCAACTTTCCATGCTTCTGCTTTACCTGCATGAGAGTAGTCAGCTGTACGGAATGCTGCATCAACAGTTAGTTCATGTGCAAATTCCATATTGGCAAGTAAAGGTAAGCTTACTTCTACGAAAAACTCAGTAACATCGTATTCGCCGTATGAATCAGGTGAAGCTGCACTGGTTAAGAAACCACGCTTAGTAAATTCATCAGTAATTGACTCTGAAGACTCTTCACGGTATTCAAAACCCGCAGCAAAACCAATGCCACCACCTTGTAATTCCATAAATTCTTTAGTATCAAATGAGATTACACCACCGACAAATTCTTGTTTAATGCTATCTTCACGTGTTACATCTGCAGATACATAGTCACGAGCTTCTTGCGAAGAACTTTGACCAAATGGGTTGAACGCAACACAGTTATTACCATTGACAGAAGCTGGGTCTTGGTAATCATCACCTTGGGCACTAGGCACTTGGCTACGACATGCTGCTTGTCCTGTATTAGGGTCAATTACAGAGTCAACAGCGGCAACGAAGTTATCAGGTATTAAGTCATTAAGTGTTTTACGTTCGTTCGTTGTTTCACCGTTAACGTAATACAATTCCCAATCCATAGCGGTGTCGCTTACTGAAAACTGACCTTCAAAACCTGCTGTATATCTGAATAAATCACGACGGTTAGCCGCTGATCTGTTACCAAGTTCGTCGAAAAATTTAGCCATGCTTACATTAGTTTGGCCAGCATTTAACAATGTTTGACGTAAACCTGCATCTAAAAATGCATTTTCTTCTACATCAATGGCAATGTTACCGAATCTGAATGATGGTTGGAATTGTTGTACAACGTCTGAACGAACGTATTTAAAATCACTGGTGAACGTGATGTTATCGGTAAGGTCAAAGCTTAATGTTGAACCAACGTTAATTTTTTTAACGCCTGGTGAATAGTTTTCGTAATCTTCACCATTGAAACAATACTGACAACCGTCAGGAAAGTTACCAAAAGCAAAACTGTTGGTAAATTCACGATCGGTTTGCACTACAGGGTTGCCTGAAGCGTCAAACACGTAACGACCGGCAGCGCCGCCAAATGGGTTAATAACACCATTTGCATGGATCATTTCTGATGATACATTTCGCTTTCTTAAACGATCAGGAATACCGTCATCTTCGCCCGTATCAGCTGGATTTACTACTGTTCCCCAACCTTCAAATTGGCGAATATCTGCAGACATTACTTCACCCGTACGTTCAACACCGGTAAAAAATGTTACGTTACCTCTACCATCAGCAAAGTCTGTACCTGCTAAAATGTTAAAAGTGTGGTTACGTTCATTAACGCCTTCAGTAGACTTAGTGCCGGTTAAGTTTGCAGTAAAACCTTCAAAGTCTTTTTTCAATATAACGTTAATTACACCCGAAACAGCGTCTGAACCGTAAATAGCAGAAGCACCACCAGTGATAATTTCAACACGTTCAATTAGTGCGGCAGGAATGGTTGATAAATCAACTGTTGATTCCCCAGGCGTACCAGCTACATGGCGTTTACCATCGATTAGCACAAGTGTTCTAGCTGAACCTAAACGACGTAAATCTGCAGAACTTGTACCTGCTGCAGCATTACTATTATTGTTACCAATTAAGGTGTCTGTTGAACCAATAGCTGGCAATTCACTTAAAATACTACCTAAATCTGGAGAGCCAAACTTCGCAATATCTTTAGCATCAAGTACGATAACTGGCGTTGGTTGTGAAAGTTCTGTACGAGCAATACGTGAACCGGTTACTGAAATGCGCTCTACTTCACTGGTTTCTTGTTCTTCAAAAGCTAAAGCTGGCATAGTAATTATGCTGCCAAACATAGCTAGTGAGATAGCTTTTTTTATTTTTGTAAATTCTCTCATTATTCTCTCTTTTTGTTATAAAATTGATATTGAATTTATTAGTTTATTTAAATAAAACATTACTATAAATCAGCATAAAACTGATGACGAAAATTTAATTTTCAATCGATACTAACATCGACTTTTACAATTTTGAACCAATTTGTAACACAACTGCAACATATAAAC
>NZ_JACGWF010000102.1:0-13414 GCF_014077595.1 Colwellia sp. 6M3
CTTTGACTAAAGCAATGGCATCTAATTTAAATTCTTTTGAATATTTTTTACGTTTTGTCATTTTCGATCTCCAGTTAAGTTCATTATCTCTTAACTGGGGTAGTCGAATCTATTAAACCACGTCACCATTTAGAAAAAGATAATTGGACAGGTTTAAGATTAGGCTTAATAGAAGAGTTAGAGGCACATTTACACCCACAAGCTCAGATGAAGGTAATTGAAGCATTACAAAATAAGCAAGATATACAGCTAATATTAACTACACATAGTCCAAACTTAGCATCGAAAGTAAAACTAGAAAATATTATTATTTGCCACAATAAAAATGCTTACCCCTTAAATAATAAATGTACGCTATTAGCTCCTGATGATTATAAACACTTAGAACGATTTTTAGACACTACCAAAGCAAACTTATTTTTTGCGAAAGGCGTAATAATGGTTGAAGGTTGGTCTGAAGAAATACTCATACCTGCTCTTGCTAGAAAAATGAAAAAAGACGGTTTAATTACTAAAGATATAACAGAAGCAGGTGTTTCTATTGTAAACGTTGCTAGCGCAGAGTTTATAAAATTCGCTAAGATTTTTTTAAGACAAAAAGAACCTTATCTAACTTTACCTGTTGCTATCATCACCGATGTGGATGTACCAGCTTATGAAAAAGAGTTGGCTATAGACAGCGGAGGCAAAGCTATTAAAAAAGGTAAAAATAATACATACAACTATCTCAAGTGCTGTGAAATTGAAGTTACTAAACAATCTTTATTACGAAAAGAAGAAATAGAAAAAAAGTTTAATAATCAATCTACTCACGTCTTTGTAACTGAAAGCTGGACTTTGGAATATAGTTTACTTATTTCTAGTACTTTAGGGAAACATGTAGAATCTGTTCTATTAGATATGTTTCCAAACATAGACACCTCAAATTATGGAAGCGAATTAGCCAAAAAACTACTAGGGAAAGACATTAAAAAAACTGAATTTTCTTACCAACTTGCAAATTTAATAGACCCTAATTCAGATGATTATGATGATTCAATAAAACTAGATACAACAGATCAGCCAATTGCTTCTCTTATGGAGGCAATTAAAGATGCCTGTAATTAGTATTACTGATGAGGATATTAAATACGCTGAATCTATTTTATTAAAAGCTGGACAAAAATTCGATGATGAACGAATTGAGTTCTTAAAAGACTTAAATACGCTTGATTTACAGGCCGTCCCAGGCAGTGGAAAGACAACGATTCTCTTAGCAAAACTATTGATTTTTGAACGTTATATGCCTTTCAAAAGCGGCTCTGGTGTATTAGTAATATCTCATACAAATGCGGCAATTAATGAAATAAAAAACCGTATTGGTCCTTACTGTCCAAAATTATTTTCTTATCCAAATTTTGTTGGAACAATTCAAGGCTTTGTTAATGAGTTTTTAGCTAAGCCTTATTTTAAGCAGAGCTTTGGAAATGATATTATTAAAATATGTGACCAAGCATATGCGCAGCAAATAAAAAACAAATTAACTTTCGATTTATTTGGTCAAAGAGAGTCGTTCAAAAAAGTTAAATATATTTTCTCCTGTAACGACTCAAAGATATTTAATTATCGTTTTTCGCAAGAACCCAAGAGTAGAGATTTAGTCAGCACAATAAATGGTTCTAATTTAAAAATAAATAAGCCGAAACCAAAGTCCATAAACTATCAAGATTATTCAGATGAAGAAAAGTCAGATATTTTAGATTATTTATTTAAATTAAAGTGGAAAGTCCTTGCCGAAGGTTATCTACACTTTGATGATGCTTATGCTTTAGCTTATAAATACTTATATGCTCAACCACAGATAATCAATATTATTCAACGGCGTTTTTCTTATGTATTTGTTGATGAAATGCAAGATATGGATGAACACCAATACCAAATTTTAGAAATGTTGTTTTTTGGTAACGAGATTTGTAAATCTGTATACCAACGTGTCGGCGATAAAAACCAGGCGATTTTTAATGGTGATATTAAATTAGATGAGATATGGATAGATCGAAAAATAGTAAAAAAAATCACTGGCAGCCATCGTTTATCACCTCAAATCGCTAGCCTCACAAATCAATTCAGTTTAACGAAATCGAATATAATAGGCTTAAATCCAGATAGTAATATAAAACCACTGATACTTATTTATACCACTGAAAATAAAGAAAAAGTAATCGAGTTCTACACATCGATAATTAATGAGTTAACTGAGAAAGGCATACTCCCCTCTTCCTCTTCAAAGACAATAGCAGCTGTAGCATGGGTTACAGGGAAGAAAGATAAAGAAATACAAATCACGCTACCTAGTTATTATCCAAGCTATAGCCGTGAACAAGAAAAACCTAAAAGTGAGTATAACTGTTTAGCGCAATATTTAATCTGTTTTGAACAAATTGATAGCAGTTTAAAACCAATTGCTTTCAACATTAAAAGTGCAATTATGAAATCGCTTAGAATAGTGAATATTAAGGGTGATGATGGAAAATTCTTTAAAGAATCGACTTTTAGAAAGTTGCTGCTAGAAAAGTCACTATTAAATGAAAAAGAGGTAACATTTGAAAAGAATATTTACATGTGGTCAATCAACGTAATGAGGGGAAACCACAAGGATGTATTGGGTGAACTACAAGTTTATATTATTTCAATTTTCAATGAATTATTCCCAGAATACATTCCAGAACATAATTTTTTATATGATCACTATTTACCGAATATTAACGAGTCCGCTACGCCTGAATTAACAAATAGTAATATTTTATTCAACACAGTGCATGGTGTAAAAGGGAATACGCATTTAGCAACTTTATATTTAGAATCCTTTTATTATGGTGAGTATGAATCTACTTTATTAAGTGAAGTATTTAATGGTGTATGTAGTATGGATTTTATTAATAACATTGAAAAAAAAATTAACCAACTAAATTTTGAAATTGTTGAATTGAATAAAAAAGGTAAAAAAGGAGCTATAAAACGGCAAGATGAAATTAGCACGTTAAATACAAAAATGGATAATATAAAAAGATACTCTAAAATGTTGTACGTTGGCTTTTCTAGACCAACACATTTATTAGCCTTTGCTGTAGAAGAAACTAGATTTAATGCATTAACTATTAATGAAGATGTTTGGGATGTAACTTATGTTTAACCAGTAGCAGCTTAGATAGCTTATTTACTTTTTTGTCTGTAAAGCTAGTCCACTTCAGTTTTTCGGTTATTAACAATATGGTCGATAATTTAAGACCTTTAAAGTTACTATAATATCTACATTATCAATTAAGGTTTGAGCCTGTTAGCTGTTACTTTCACTAATTATAACAATATCTACAGTAGATGTTATTTTTACACCTTATTTTTATATTGTGTCCATTAAAACCTTTATTCCATCTTATCTAGCACTCACTCACTCACCAAACATCTACAAACACTACTAGCTAAAAGGTTGTAGAATGTCGAAGGCGGCGTTAAATGCAGCAGCTATGTCGTTGAGTCATGATCTAGCTCATAACAAGGTTGCGGTTGGAGTTTACCATCCCGGTTATGTGCAAACCGATATGGTGAATTACGGGGGGGATATCAGCGCAAGTGATTCTGCTAAAAAACTGGTGGGTTTAATTAATAATCTTACCCTGATAGAGAGTGGCGTTTTTAAACACTCTAATGGCAGTATTTTACCTTGGTGATAAAGGCACAACCAGTGCCAAATATTGCTAAGCCTTTAAATGTTAATCATATAAAAATATGGCAAACCGTGCAGGCAATCCCCTTGGGAAAAGTCGCCAGTTACGGCCAAATTGCAGATTTAGCTGGTTTACCTGGGCGCGCACGTTTAGTTGGGAAAGCGCTAGGCGCTGTCCTTAATGATGGTTGGCGTGGGCGAGAGGTACCTTGGTATCGAGTAATTAACTCTCAAGGAAAGATTTCATTTGCACCGGGTAGTGAGCACTTTGAACGGCAACGCGGATTACTTCAAGATGAGCAAGTCATCGTTATTGGCGCACGCATTCATTTAAAAACCTTTCAATGGCAACCGACTTTAGCCGAGTTGTTATTTACGTTAGATACGTAAAGTTTTTGATGAAAACAACCGCTAAATGAGTGGTGACAAACTTAGTGTGTGCAGGTTTAATTATAGCTCAGTCACTGTTACACATGCAGGCTTGATTCGAATACACCTAAGTTAAGGTAATATATACCTCCATGATAACAAGATTTGCAGTGTTAGCTTGATTAAAATTGATTACTTTCATTGATTAAAGAACATTCGGATATTAAGCCAGTTTTTGTTACCGCGCCTTATTTTTTATTGCCAATTTAGACGGGTAACGCTTAATAAGTAAATAGTGATTTTTACGGTTATTAATAAAAATTCATTGGTTAAAAAAGCTTAAACTTCCATAAAACATAAACAAGAAGTGTGCAATATTTATAAGCTTATCTCTAAGCGAGTTTATTAAACTATATTTGTTGTTAAAAAATTCATATCCCCGAGGTTCATAAATCAAGAAGTAAACAACATCATTAAAAAATGCACATTCTAAGTAGGATCAATCATCAAAAAGAGTTTTAGTTAAGCAATAAGTTGAGAATTCAGAAGAGCATAATTCGTTTATTTTATTGATAATTATTGTTCGAAATTTAAATCAATTAAGTACAGAAAGAAGTCAGTTATCTTTTCGTACTTGCAGCTTAACGAAAATACAAGACATTGAGTTTTAGCCTAGGTAGAGTAAGTTAATCAATTTTCCGTGGGTTATGATCAACGATGGATCAAGTTTTATTCTTCACTGATTATAAATATTGGATTATATTTTGACTATATCTGGAGCCAACAATGAATCGCCATTTACTATCTATTTTAATTTCATCTGCACTAACTTTATCGTCTTTTACTGCCAGTAATGTTTTAGCCTTTGAGCAAAATACTGCAGACGCTATTGCCAAAGATTACCAACAGCACTTAGCGCCGTTATGGGATCATTTTCATCGCAATCCTGAATTGTCTTTAATGGAAACTAAAACAGCAAAACGTTTAGCCCAAGAGTTGAGCGCTGTTGGCTATGAAGTTACACAAGGTGTCGGCGGAACAGGTATTGTCGCTATAATGAAAAATGGCATAGGGCCAATGGTGATGGTTCGAGCTGATATGGACGGGTTACCTGTCGTTGAACAATCAGGTTTAGCGAACGCTTCTACGGTCAAAATGAAAGATTGGAACAATGAAGTTGTGGGCGTTATGCACGCTTGTGGACATGATGTTCACATTACAAGCTTAGTTGGTACTGCACGCTATATGGCTGAAAACAAAGATAAATGGTCAGGCACGTTAATGCTTATAGGGCAACCTGCTGAAGAAAAAGGTCCAGGTGCTTCAGCAATGATGGCCGATAACTTATGGCAGCGCTTTGGACAGCCTGATTATGCTTTTGCATTTCATGTTAGTGCTAACTCAGAAGCAGGTAAAATAATTGTTGATGAAGGCTCTCCATATGCTGGCGCTGACACGGTTGATATAACGGTGCATGGCATTGGTGCTCATGGTGCATCGCCACACCAAGGTAAAGATCCAATTGTGATTGGTGCTCAAATTGTTAATAACTTACAAACGATTATTAGCCGTGAATTGGCACCTCGCTATGCTGGAGTTATCACAGTCGGGGCATTTCATGCGGGCACTAAACACAATATTATTTCGGATGAAGCTAAGCTGCAGTTGACTGTTCGTAGCTTAACACCTGAAGTGCGTGAGCAACTACTTTCGGCAATTAAACGAATAGCCATTGGCACTGCGCGCACTGCAGGTATGCCAGAAGATAAGCTACCTGAAGTGGTGGTGAGTGAATTTGCTTTCCCGCCGACATTTAACGATCAAAAACTGGCCAAGCGCTTGAAAGGCGTATTAAACCAAAAAATGGGCGCCGATGCATTACTTGAACCTGCAGAAACAGGTATGGGTGCGGAAGACTTTGGCTTTTTTACGACAGACCCTTATATTCCTAGCGTTTACTTTAAAGTAGGTGGAACGCCAAAAGCCGATTTTGAACGTGCTGCTAATGGTGGTCTACCTGTGCCGAGTCATCACAGTCCACAATTTAAAATAACACCAGCGCCTGCCATTAAATCGGGTGTAGAGGCAACAGTTCACGCATTACTTGATGTGATGGCTAAGTAGGAATAGTTAAGTCGTATTTCTTAAGTAGTAATAAGAGCTATAGCGTAATTAACGGTAATAACTTTTTACTGTTAATTACGCATAAAAAAGCCCAGTCAAAGACTGGGCAAAATAACAGGGAGAAACAAATCAAAGTAGAGTGTTAACTTTTATCTAAAACCTTACTTTGTTGCAATAAACTTTTACCGTTAATAGCAATTTTTCTTGGTTTTAACGCTTCTGGAATTTCTCTTTCTAAATCAATGTGTAATAAACCATGTTCAATAAATGCACCGATAACTTTAACATGATCACCTAATTGAAATTTACGTTCAAAGTTTCTATCAGCAATGCCTTGATGGAGAAACTTACGATCAGCATTGCTGACGTTGCCAGTTTTAGTACCGGTGACAATTAAGGTGTCTTGTTTAGATTCAATATCAAGCTCTTGCTCAGCAAAACCAGCTATTGCCATGGTTATACGATATTGATCCTCGGCGAGTAACTCTACGTTATACGGAGGGTAAGAAGATTGTTTGTCTGCTCTTGATGCTTTGTCGATTAAACCAGCTAAGTGATCGAATCCAATAAATGAGCGGTAAAGTGGGCTGAAATCTGTAGTTGTACGCATAATTCATATCCTATTTAAAGTTTAGCAATATGTTGTCTCTGTAAATATTTTCGGATGCTAATACCAGCTTATGCTGCGAATTATTACATCTGAAATTTAATGTTTTCAGAGTTTAATTGTGCCTTTCAAAATTGAACAGGCGGTTAATGTAGACCCTATCGGCGACTACACTATTAAAGATGGGATTAATGAATATAATTTCAAGAGCAATTCTAATTATTTTTTCAAATAAAATGAAATATTAAAGTTTTATTTTTGCATCTCATTGTTTTCATTGGTTATTGTTTTTTTTGATTTTTTGATTTTTTGGTGGGATTATTCCGTAGCTAGCTAAGTTGTTATAGTCAGAGGGTAGTATCTTACTCGCCCCTGACTATTATAATAACTAAAATGTCGTTATTCCGATTGCTCATTCATAGTCGGTTCAACGGGTTTTACGGTTTGGCTCATTGATTTTAATTTTGTAAGAGCTGTTTCATAATCGGGGTGTTGAGAGATGTTCGCGACTAATTCTTTATAGGCGACTACTCCATCAGTATCAATAATGATAATAGCGCGTGTTAGTAACCCCATATCTTTAATCAGTAAACCATAATTATGACCAAAATCACGCCAAACCGCGTCTGATAATACTCTGATATTGTCTACCTTTTCTGTTTTACAAAAGCGCTTTTGAGCAAAAGGTAAATCATTGCTTATTGTTAACATAACAACATCTTCAGGTAGGTTTGCGACCTCGTCATTAAAGCGTTTAGTTTGAATAGAGCAAACACCAGTATCTAAACTTGGTACCACTGAAATTAATACGGATTTAGGCTTAAATTCAGATAATGTAACAGGAGAGAATGACTCTGTTACTACTTTAAAGTCAGGTGCTTGATCACCCACGTTTATTTGGTTACCTAGCAAAGTTACATACTTATTGCCTGCCATAACTAAGTTGGTTGTTTCGGTCAATTCAGCAGCAGAAGTTTCTGCCATTGCTGAAAACATAAATACTGAGCTGAGTAGAGCAATTGCGGGTAATTTTAAAATTTTCATTATTAGGTTATTTACTTAAGGTAAAATAGATCTCAAGCTTACCTAGGTGACGTAAAAAATGCGAATTAATCGTGTTTTATTTTTAAAATCAAACTATGATTTAAGGTAGTGCTGTGAGTTTATATCGATTATTTAGTCACTTAAATTTATTAGCTGTATAACTTACAAACATTTTAATGATCCATTCTCCTACAGTAACTTAGGATTTTTCAGTTATGCCAACTTCTTTACTTATTTGTGACGACTCTACTATGGCGCGAAAACAAGTCGCGCGTTCGCTGCCAATTGGTTGGGATGTAGATATAACTTTTGCCACTAATGGAGTTGAAGCTTTATCAGCAATTAAAGCGGGTAAAGGAGATATATTATTACTTGATTTGAATATGCCTGTAATGGATGGTTATCAAGTGTTAGAAGCCATTGTTAAAGAAGACCTGCCAACATTAGTTGTTATTATATCGGGTGATATTCAGCCCGAAGCTCACAAAAGAGTCACAGCATTAGGTGCACTAGATTTTATCAAAAAACCTATAGATAAAGATAAGCTTGCGACAGTTTTGCTAGCTTATGGTATTTGCAGTTCTGATGACGTGGCTATTTCTGAAGCAGGCGCACCCACGAGACAAAAACCATCACAAACAGCACCCGAAAACAAAGATAATGCTGGCGTCGAAAGTCAAAATTCAGCGGTTAATAAATCACTACATTCGGATCAGAGTGAGTTCAAAGTAGATAGTAAGTTACTTGATTGTTATCAGGAGATTGCTAATGTAGCGATGGGACAAGCGGGGGATTTACTCGCCCGCTTATTGGGTGTTTTTGTCGTACTTCCCATTCCGAATGTAAATTTTATCGAAGTAAGCGAACTTACCATGGCGCTTAGCGATGTTGAGGGCAAAGATACCACATCAGGCATATGCCAAGGCTTTATTGGTGCGGGTATTTCTGGTGAAGCATTACTTATTCTTAATGACTCTAGCTTTAAAGATATCGCCTCTTTAATGAAGTATGACGACTCCATTAGCAGTAACTTAGCCGGTAATTCAGCAAGTACTTTTGATCAGACCGTTGAGTTAGAGTTACTGATGGATATGGCCAATATTCTTATTGGTGCTTGCTTAAATGGTATTTCGTCGCAACTAGATATGTCATTTAGTCAAGGCCACCCAGTAGTACTAGGCCAACATAGAAAAATATCGGAACTCATCGCGACCAATACTAAAAAGTGGAAGAAAACGCTCGCCATCGAGATTAGCTACGGAATTGAAAATTACGCCATTAAATGTGATTTACTTCTGCTATTTACAGAAAAATCAGTCGCCACATTTAATAATAAAATTGCTTATTTGTTGGATTAATCATGTCAGTGCAAACAGAAGAGTTAAATGAGTTACATTGGATGATGGAAATGCTTCATAACATCGAGGTTGGTTTAGTCGTACTCGACCGTAATTACACCATCCAAATTTGGAACGGTTTTATGGAGAACCATAGTGGATTATTGCCTCGTGATGTTAAAGGAAAGTCAGTGTTTGGGCTTTTTGATGAAATACCCGAAGAATGGTTTCGTCGTAAAGCTGAGTCAGTATTTTTATTGAAGAATAAAGCTTTTACGATTTGGGAGCAGCGCCCGTATGTTTTTAAGTTTGATAATTATCGTCCTATAACCGGTAGCGCTGAATTTATGTACCAAAACACAACATTTATTCCATTAATGTCTTCTACTGGGGGCGTTTCTCATCTGTGTTTGTTAGTTTACGATGTTACTGATAATGCCACTCATAAAATAGAATTAGAGCAAGCTAATGCTGATTTAGCGGTGTTGAGTCAAGTTGATGGTTTAACTCAATTATTTAACCGAAATCATTGGCAACAATGTATAGAGATTGAATTTAAGCGATATATTCGTCATAAGCTTACCAGTACATTAGTTATGTTGGATATTGATAAATTTAAAGTGGTTAATGACAACTATGGTCATACAGTTGGCGACGATGTCATCAAGCATCTAGCACAAGTAATTCGCGAACAAGTACGTGAAACTGATATTGCAGGGCGTTATGGTGGCGAAGAATTTGTAGTTTTACTCTCAGGTACTCATGCCAAAGACGCGTTGATATTTACTGAACGTTTACGAAAAACGGTTGAGTCTTCAGTCTATATTCATAATGATATTGAGATAAAATACACCATTAGTATTGGCGTTGCCGAAGTCCTTGAAACCTATAACTCGGTCTCTCAGTGGCTTGAAAATGTTGATAAAGCGTTATACGAATCAAAGAATAATGGCCGAAATAGGGTGACTCTTTATCAGGAATAAAGCTGTACTCGATTTTGTTAACCGCTTTGAAAGTTAACAATTGAAATGATGCTAACGTATTGAAAAACAGTGAAGTTAATATGAACTAAGTTATGTTGACATTCAAAGATAAATAAAGCGGATTAGGCTTTATTTATCTTTGAAACAATCTTATTTAGTCGCAGATATAATGAATGTAAACGTGTTTTAGTCGCTATGATTTTTCATTTAGCTAAATTACGTCTTATTAGAAGGTGTAGTTAACCAGCGCAGTACTTGGCTAAGCACTATCGCTATTAAAACACCACCGGCGTTAGCGACCATATCTAACCATTCACCATAGCGGTTAACATGTGGTTGAATCAATTCAATTAAGCCACTCCAGACAATAAATAATAAAGCAAAAGCTAACCAATATTTTGGCCGCCTTAATGCTACCGGTAACATTAAGGCGCAATAGGCGATAAAATGATGTGTTTTATCGCTGCCAGGCGCTGCAGGTAAGTGTTCTACAGGAAACAATGACCCAACGGTTATAAGTGTGAGTACGACCAGCGTAATCGCTTGCCAAAAGCGCTTAATAAAGTTTGTGATTATGGTTAGCATTGTTATTTTTTATAGACCAATTTGCCATTCACCCATGTTTTATCAACTTTGATTGTCCAAATGTCTTGTTCTGGGATGGTAAATAAGTTTTTATCTAACAAGATAAAATCAGCTTTCTTTCCCTTTGCTAAACTGCCAATAATGTTTTCTTGATGACCAGAGTAAGCCGCATCTAGGGTAAAGCTTCTAAATGATTCTAGTGGCGTCATTTTTTCATCAGCAAACCATCCTCCTTGTGGGCTATTTTTATGGTCTTGGCGCGTAATTGAGGCATGTAGACCAAAAAATGGATTAGGTGATTCAACCGGGAAATCAGAACCTGCAGCAATAACCGCGTTAGCATCTAAGAGTTTTCTCCAGGCATACGCGCCTAATATTCTATTTGGCCCAAGTCTATCTTGTGCCATGTTTTTATCACTAGTCGCATGGGTTGCTTGCATAGCAGCAATGACGTCTAGTTCTGCAAATCTTGGGATATCTTCAATGCGCAGTACTTGAGCATGTTCAACGCGGTGACGTAAAGCACCTGTTTTTGTTGCTTTAATATATTTTTCGTAAGTATCTAGTACCAATTTATTGGCGTGATCACCAATAGCGTGACTATTCACTTGAAAACCCTGCTGCATTGACGTATCTACTAAGTTTTCAAACTCTTTTGGAGTATTTAGCAGTAAGCCTTTATGGCCAGCGTGATCAGAATAATCTTCAATTAATGCTGCTCCGCGACTACCTAAAGCGCCATCGGCTTGAATTTTTACACTATTAAAAGTGAACATATCGTCTTTACTACGATATTGCCCGCTGGCTAATGTTTGCTGCCAATTAGGCGATGGTAAATACAGCATGGCATTAACGCGAATGCTCATGGCGTTTTCTTGGCTTAACGCTTTAAAAGCATTAAGGTTGTCTGTATCAATACCGGCATCGTGAACACTAGTCAGGCCAAAACTGGCAAGAGAGTCCATCGCTTTTACTAACACTTGTTTTTGTTCTTTAACGGTTAAAGGGGCGATACTTTTATTGATCAAGTCCATGGCATTATCGATAAAAACACCGGTTGGCATACCGTTTTTATCTTTAATTATTTCACCGCCATCAGGCGATACAGTGTCTTTAGTGATTCCCGCCAATGCCATTGCTTTTGAATTAGCCCAGCCTGCATGGCCGTCAACCCGATCAAGCCAAACAGGCTGATCTGGAAAATATTTATCTAAACTCTCTGCAGTAGGAAAGGCATTACTTGGCCATTGAGTTTGATTCCAACCACGGCCTTGTATCCATGTTAACTCGGTATTGTTTTTTGCATAGTCTAGCGTTTTATTAATAGCGTCTTGTTCAGAGGTAGTATTGACCAAATCTGCACGCAATAAACTTAAGCCGTAACTTAAAATATGACCGTGAGAGTCAATCAACCCTGGGATAAGTGTCTTGCCTTCACCATCTATAATCGTTATTTTATTTGATGATGGTAATGCATCTTTTGCTGAATAGATTTTATCAATTTTATCGTCAGTAAATGCAATGGCGCTAAAGCTTTCAAGGTTCTGTCCATTGATGGTATAGCCTTGAATATTAGTGATTAGTGTAGTTTTTGCAATAGCGATTGCGGGGCTCAATGTGGCGAGAAATAGCGCTACTTTTACTGCACTTGATAGACTCTTCATAATACTTCCTAGGATACTTAAGTGGGCAAATACTAGCATGAAAAATAATGAAGTATCATCTTTTTCGAAGAGGTAATAGAAAGTTTTCAACTATAAAAAATATAGAGCTTTTAGGCTCTATATTTCAGCTAAAATAATTATTAGGTTATGTAAGCTAGTCGGCTAAATCGTGCGAGTTGCTGTTGCTGGCGGTATTAATGCGGCTTTACGTGCTGGGTATAGTACAGCTATTTGCCCAACAACAAATAACGTTACAATACCAAAAAGTATTAATTCAAAACCTATTGGGGATAAATTAAAGGTACTAACCAACCACATATTGAGTCCAATAGCGCCAATACAACCGATAATATTGCCAAAAGTAGAGATAATAAGGTTTTCCATCATAAAATAACGCATTATTTGCCCTTTTGTTGCACCGAGCGCACGACGAGTGCCAATTTGTTTTGTACGACGATTAATGCTGAAAATAGCTAGGCCGACAATACCAAAGCCGGTGATTAAGGTTAAGGTTATGACAACGGTGGTTAATATTTTATTCGTTGCATTATGCTGCTGATAACTTCGGTTTCGTGTATCTTCAGTCGTTGTTACGCGACGAATAATACGTTCTTTATCGCTTTCTGCTAATGCTTTTTCAATAATCGGCATTAACTCGTCCCGTCTTCCTTTTTCGGTACGAATGAAATAATAACCGCCTTTTGCTTCACGCTGAAATGGTACAAGCATACTGCGTTCGACCCCATTCCAACCGTTCCATGGTGCTTGTAATGCTTTCACAATTCCAATAATTTGCATGGGTTGTGTTTGTGAAATATAAACCGTTTTTCCTACAGCAGATTGCCAGTCATTGGGGTATAAATTTTCTGCGAAAGCTTGCGTAATAATGGTTTTATCGGGCCACGTTGACTGACCATCTTTACGTAACTCAACATCACCTTGTTTGAAGTTAGCACCCGCTATAAGCTCTAAACCTAGTGTGTTGATGCCATGATCAT
>NZ_JACGWF010000111.1:0-10802 GCF_014077595.1 Colwellia sp. 6M3
CATCTGTAACATTAAACTTAACCGTAACAGATGACGACACTGTAACAGTAACCTGGTTACAACAGTCGGGTGTTAGTGTTATCTTGTCTGATACAAGTGCTAATTCACCAACCTTCACTGCACCAAGTGTTGACACAGATACCACTCTTGTTTTTCAAGCTAGTGTTGATGATGGAGTTAATACTGCGGTAACCGATACCGTAAGTATCCTTGTTTCAGATATTGATACTGTTGCCACGGCTTCTCCTTGGATAATTAATAATACAACCACTTCAACCTATATGGATAATGCCGTAGAAGATGTGCAGTCGACTGAAACTGTAACAGTGGATAATGTAGAGTACACTTACGTTGAAGCTACTGGCATTCCTAAATATAACGTTACTATCACACAAGACATGATTGATACTTTAAATAGTCGCCCTCGTGCCTCTTCAGACTTTATTGCTGGTGCAACTACCGCTGTGGCTGGCGAACTTGTAGAGTTTGGTGCAAATATTGGTTATAACAGTAGTACTGAAAACTGTCCTGACACGGGTGGAGATGGCTATTGGCCTCCAGGCCCAGGCTGCCCTACAAAGCAAACGGTGGAAGCCTATATTGTCAATGAACCGACTGAGTTAGCGGAAGATGAAGTTTGTGAAACAGGTTTAGGTACTATTGGTTTAATGGTCAATGGTGCTGCAATTTTCAATTGGGGCGATGGCATGAGCTATGGCACAAACGAGTGGTATAACTTAGCACCTTTTGCTGAACAATATGATGTAGGTATTTGTGGTGGTCATGCCGCTAACGGTGAGTATCATCATCATTTTTATACCAGTTGTTTAGCAACCCTTTTAGGTGATGCAGGCGATGACCATTCTCCTCTTTATGGTTTTGCCGCTGATGGTTACCCATTATATGGCCCTTATGAAAGTGATGAACAGTTAGCGGTAAGTGGTTGGCAAAAACGTGACTATGCAGCGGCTACAACTGAAGGCGGTTGTGGTACTGCGGGCGAGCGTACTTGTGTGTTAGTAAACCAATACGATATCTCTGAAGGTGTAGTTGATGCAACCAGCGATGGACCAACGATAGGTCAAAGCGTTAGTACATTATCAGGAAATTCTATACCAGCTACAGATGGTTATTATTTGGAAGATTATTATTACGCTCAAGCTGAAGTTACAGGCGCAGTATTAGATGAGCATAATGGTCATGATACCAATGATGGTAAAGGTTACCATTACCACCTAACATTATCAGAAGACGCTGGCGTTTTAACTCCTTCATTTCCTTTTATGATGGGGCCAAGATTTAAAGGTGAAATACCTGATAACTCATTTGGCTCTTGTGATACAGGTGCGGGTGCAGGTGGCCCACCGCCTCGTCCTTAATATTGTCAGATGTTAGTAAGTTCTTACTATTGAATTACCTCAATTAAATAAAAAGGTGCTGTTATACAGCACCTTTTTTATATTAAGTTAAATGATATAGTTGTTAAACAATGCCTTCACGTAATTTGCTAACACAGCCAAAATCAGAAAAAAGTTTAAGAACAGTAGCACTACTTTAAACAACATTTAGGTCCATTTTAAAGTGCTAAATTTAGACTGATCCTGCCTATATAAATAGTTGTGCCTTTAAAAAGTAAATAATTGCACCTTACCTTCATTCATCCACTTTTTTCTCGCTTCTTTCTGCTCAGCAAGTTTAACTGCTTCATATTTCCAGCGTTTATTGGCACGAGTATAATTTGACTCTTTTTCCAATTGCCACTTTGCTAAAGCCTGAGGCTTACTAAAGAAGTAAAGCTTTCCTTCGTCAATTAAAAATAATTTTGGATCCGCTTCAACTAATTTATCTTCTACCAAAGATTGTGCACAATAACCATTGAACTCTGGAAGAAATTTTTCAGGATTTTTAGAAAAACGTTCTTGATTCTCTTTACTAGCAAACAAATAACGCTGACCGTTATATACCGCCTGATATGTACTTGAACCGACAATAGCACCCGAGTCGACATGGTAGCTCAATACGTCATATCCATGCATTGCAATAGGAAGCGATTCTACTTCCGCTTTTGTAATAGACTTAGATTCAGCCATATGTAAAACATTTTCACCAAAGGATAAAAAGGTCGGTAATGTAAGGATTAAAAAAATTAAAACTGTTTTCATAAGGATCTCTCTTAAATTCTGAGTATTATAATTAAAAGTTTCACAGAACTAACACTACAGTTTTATTGCATTACAGTTAGTCTAGAAAAGCAAAATATTATAGAAGCATTGTTATTATAAGTTTAGACATTGTGTTTCAGGCTCTGTAAGGCTGTTGGGTATTTTCGCCTTCACAAATGATTCTTTAGTAAAAGAGAGGGGAAATTGATAAATTATTTCAACAATTTAAGAATAAAGTTATCTTCAGACTCAAACGCTTAAAATTACGGGGGTTAAAAAAATCAGCCAAAGCTTATAATCAAAGTTATAAGTACTTTCGCTTAATATCTACACCAACAAATATACCGACGATTATTCCCAAAATAGCAATAATTCCAGCAACTGAAAATACAGGTAAAGCCATTAAAAGTTGAAAGCTATTCCCACCCATTGCAAGTGATGCACCTATCCCCATAAGTACACCGCTTAATAAGTGTATTAACCAGTATTTAATGTGTGGTAAAACGATAAAATACCGTTTTGCTTTCCATGCAGAAAAGAACATACCAATTAATAACGCTATAAAGAGCAAATACCGCGTTAAATCTGGCCAAATAGCATTATCTTGACCTGTTATCACATTGCTTAAATCATGTAAAAGCGCACTCGGTGGCCACTTAGGTTGATATAAAAAAATAAAGCCGCTAAGTAAGCCTATTCCCATCATGCCAAACCAAACCTTTTTACGAGCATTATTACCAAAAGCCACCCAAAAACTGATCATTAATGAAATTATTATCAAAGCGCCATAAGTCACATTAGTAGGTAAAGGCAGCGCTATTACAGACACATCAGGACGCCAAGTAGCCAAAATAGACCACCCGATTAACCAGCCTACAATCGTAGCACTATAGGCAAACTCTCCTTTTGATAAGCGAGTTAAAGTAGAAATACCACACCCGTTATTAATAGCGCTACCCAAACCAAACAAAACCCCGCCTATCGCGAACAAGATACTGGGTTCATAAACTTTAAATTGAAGCGGCAGATCTAAAATAAATGCAGTAACAACAGCCACCCAAGACAGCACACCACTAAAAATAATGGCAAGCAAAAAGGAAGGGTTGCCATTTTTCCATTCATTCACGCCCCTCACCATGCAAAGACCGGTATATTGAGCTAAAAAACCTAAGGCAAAGATAAGACATAACACGATTATAAAGTTAGCCATTTTAGTTTCTTACTTCCACACGTTGCTCTAAAAGATGCCAAATTGGTACATAGTAAAATGCTGAATTAGCATTGGGTGTCTACCAAGCACTCGCATTGGCTTTATCCCAATCATATTTCCAGCTTGGATCAACAGTGCTTTCTTGTAAAAGACTGCCTGAAATAATTTCAGGATATAGCTGAGCATAGTTTTTTACATCTGTTCCTTGTATTCGTCGGTTAATATGTTCAGGACGCAATTCATTTAAATTATTTAAGCCAGCAGCACCAATTAGCTCGACTAAACTCTTAACGGTATCACGGTGGAAATTAGCGACGCGTTGCGCTTTATCTGTCACAACTAAGCCTTTATTACGTGCGGGATTTTGCGTTGCAATACCTGTGGGGCATTCGTCGGTATTACATGTACGTGATTGAATACAACCTAAGGCAAGCATCATACCTCGAGCTGAGTTAACAGCATCTGCACCTAATGCCATAGCTCGAAGAATATGGAATGCAGACAACATTTTGCCTGCGGCGATAATACGAATTTGGTCTCTTAAACCAACGCCAATAAGCGCGCTATTAACAAAAACTAATGCGTCTTTAATCGGTGTACCAACCGAATTAGTAAACTCAACGGGAGCCGCCCCTGTGCCACCTTCACCGCCGTCAACGGTGATAAAGTCGGGTTTTATTCCTGTTTCAAGCATCGCTTTACATATAGCTAGAAACTCATCTTTACGACCCACACACAACTTAAAACCAATGGGTTTACCACCTGACAACTCTCTTAATTGCTTAATAAACTGCAATAATTCTTTAGGACTAGAAAATGCCGAATGTGAGGGCGGAGAGATAACATCTTCTCCCATGGGAACATCTCGAATTTCAGAGATTTCTTTAGTTAATTTTGCTGCAGGCAATATGCCGCCATGACCGGGTTTAGCACCTTGAGACAGTTTGATCTCGATCATTTTTACGACGTCTTTAATCGCATTTTCTTGAAAAGTTAAAGGATTGAAGTTGCCTTTATGATCGCGACAGCCGAAATAACCCGTACCAATTTGCCAAACTATATCACCACCATGTTTTAGATGGTGAGGACTCATACTTCCCTCACCTGTGTTGTGAGAAACCCCCCCCATTTTAGCGCCTCTATTCAAGGCCATAATGGCATTTTTACTTAAGGCTCCGTAGCTCATAGCTGAAATATTTAGCGGTGATGCCATATAAGGTTTAGTACATTCATCACCACCAAACTTAATTCTTGGCTTGTAATCTGATAAATGTTTAGCGTGTATCGAATGATTAACCCACTCGTAACCTGCAGCGTTAACATCAAAAATAGTACCAAAAGGACGAGTATCTCTGTTGCCTTTCGCGCGTTGATAAACTAACGAGCGAAACTCTCTAGGTATTGGCGTTCCGTCAAGATCGGACTCAACAAAATATTGTTGAATTTCAGTACGAAAAGATTCCAATATATAACGAAGTCGTCCGAATATCGGATATAAACGTTTAATCGTGTGTTTTGTTTGAAACATATCGAAAAGGCCGATGACGATTAAAGGGCCTACCACTAAAAAAGCCCAAAAAAAACTTGGGCTAAGAAAACTAAGTGCATAAATAATTATTGGTGTAACAATGGCAAACGCAACAAAACCCTGGCGACCTGTCATAACATAAATCCTTACTCTTTTTTAATTATATTTAGTGTATACAAATAAGACCTAAAGCAATTAACTTTTCTTTCAACTTATTTAAACGCTAACAGTTTAGTGTATTAAGTTAGAGTCCATAAACGACCTACCTTAGTAATTACACTTAACAACCCAATTCTAATTTTTAAGTCATTGTTAAGATTCACCATGGAGTGAATCAATTAAATAATAGCGTAAATAAAAAACGAGCAAATAATTGCTCGTTTTAATCGATTGCTTAGAAGGTTAGCTTTACCTACAAGCTATACAAGCTAAATTTTATCCACCTTGATTTTATAGAGAACACTGTAAAGTACAGGGACTGCAATCATGGTCAAGATGGTGGCAAACGCTAAACCGCCCATTATAGTTACCGACATGTCAGCAAAGAAAGGATCTAGTATTAGCGGCATAACCCCTAGAATAGTCGTGATAGCCGCCAATGAAACTGGCCTTAAACGACTTAAGCTAGCTTCTACAATTGCTAATGCTTTTTCTTTACCTTCGGCTATTTGCAAGTCTATTTCTTCTAGCAACACAATGGCGTTCTTAATTAGCATTCCAAATAAACTTAAAAAACCAAGTAATGACATAAAGCCGAAAGGTAAGTCTGCTATTAATAAGCCAGCCACCACACCTACAACTGCCATTGGTACAATTAGCCAAATAATAAGCGGTTGTCTTGCCTTACCAAAAAGTAATACGCTAATAATAAACATAACTAAAAAGCCCAATGGTAGGCCTTGCCCTAAAGCTGCTTGTGCCTTGCGCGAAGATTCAAACTCTCCACCCCATTCAAGTTTGTAACCTTGAGGTAAAGGGATTGCTTCAATTTTTGCTTGTGTACGACTAAATGCTTCACCTGTGGTTTCACTATAACCAGCCTCAGCTTTAACCGTAATTGTGCGTACGCGATCGCGTCGATTAATTAGCAATTCTTCACTTGAATAGTTCATTTTTCCGCTAACTTGTTTAAAGGGAATATAGGTTCTTTGACTACTACTCCACACCAAGCTATTTTCTAAACCAACCAGTTGATCTTGGTTGTTATTGCTATTCCTCGCGATGATGGGATAAAGGTAATCGCCATCTTGAAGTTGACCGATTTGCAAACCATCAGTATAAAACTTAATAGCTTGACTGAAGTCACTCCTTGAAATTCCGGCGATGCCAGCGGCAATATCATCATATTCAGGGGCTAAAACAATACCTTTGTCACGCCAGTCATCACGAATATCTCTAACCATTCCATCTTCGAAATATATCGCTTTGGCTTGTTCTGCTAATTCCCTTAAAATCGCTGGGTCTTCACCAGAAAATCTTGCCTGTATTTTTGCGCCAGCGCCTGGCCCAAACTGCATAATTTCGGCGTAAAAATTTACCTTAGGGTTTGCTTGTTTTAACTTAGTTGAAATTTCCTGCGCTAAACGAGGTATTTCTGCAGCATTTTTAGCGCGAACTAAAAACAACCCATAACTTTCATTGGGTAATTCAGGTGCGAATACCAACGTAAAACGCTCAGAACTTTCACCAATAAACGTTGCTAATGATTCAATACCTTCGGTTTCAAGAATTAACTTTTCACCCGCTTTCATATACTTTTCAGTAGCTCGTATATCTGAGTCTTGTGCTCCCCAGTAATGGACGAAAAATACTGGGGTATTGGATGGTGGGAAAAAGCCTTGTTTGATAAGTCCAAAGCTCGCGTAAGCACCTATGGTAATAACAACCAATATTGCCAAGGTAACACCTCGCCAATGCAAGGCACTACGCAAAACAACTAAATAAGCTTTATGAAATAAAGAATGCGACTCTTCAGCCCCTTCTTTATCTCCAACTTTATAAAAATACTTACCTAGTAAAGGAGTTAATGTTACGGCAAGAATCCAGCTAAGCATTAAAGAAATAAGTACTACCGCAAACAATGAAAATAAGAATTCACCGGTTGCATCATCTGATAAACCAATACCAGAGAATGCTGCTATACCTATTACGGTTGCGCCAAGTAATGGCCATTGAGTTCGCTTAACAATAAAGCTAGCTGACTCCATAGCTGACTTGCCCTTCTCCATTCGCAGCATCATACCTTCGGCAACTACAATAGCATTATCGACTAACATACCCATTGCTATCACCATAGCACCTAAGGAAATTCGCTCAAGTTGAAGGTCATAAAGCCACATTATAAGTACCGTACCTAAAACGGTAATCAGTAAAGTGCCACCAACAACAATACCCGAACGCCACCCCATAAATAAGCACAGTGCTAAAGTTACAACCACCACTGACATTTCAAGATTCAAGATAAAACCATCGACTGATTCATCAACAATTTTGGCTTGGTTATAAATTGTTGAAACATTAATACCCGTAGGTAACTTTGCCAACACTTCAGCTAATTTAGCATCAATTTTATGACCAACATCGACAATGTTAATATCATTTTGTGCCGAAATGGCGAGGGTTATTGCACTTTCACCATTAAAACGCTTTAAGCCCGTTGGAATAGCAACAGGTTGAAGCGTTAACTCAGCAATGTCTTTTATTTTTATAGAGGCATTTTTTCCTGGCACAACAATAGATAAGTTTTCGATTTCTTCTATTTTATTGGTGGAACTTTCGATGGGTATCCTGATCTGTTTATCACCGACATATAACCGACCACCACTGAAGGGTTTTAAGTTACTGGCGAGTACTTGCTGAAGGTCAGGAAAAGAAAGACCCAAACCAGAAATTTGATAACTATCAATAGTTGCGACAATTTCTTCTTCTAAAATGCCACCTACTTTCACTTTAGCAACGCCGTCAACGGTTAACACTTCACGGCGTATTATCCTTGAAAACTCCCGCATTTGGTCTGCACTAAAGTCAGGTGCCGATAACGCATAATAAATACCGTAAACATCACCAAAATCGTCTATAACAACAGGCGCACTCGCGCCAAGGGGTAAGTCGTGCTGAATATCTCGTAAACGTTTACGTAATTCGTCCCATATTTGAGGTAGTAATGGTCCGTCAATATGAGGTTGTATTTCCATGGTAATACGAGAAAAGCCGGGCTTACTTACAGATCGTAAAATATCTAATTGCCACATTTGTTGCAGCGCTATTTCAAGCTGTTCGGTTACTTCTTTTTCAACTTTTTCTGCGCTTGCACCTGGGTAGTAGGTAAAAATAACCGCTTGTTTGATGGTAAATGCGGGATCTTCTAAACGCCCTATTTTACTCATAGCAACAATGCCACCAATAATAAAGCATATTGACATCAGCCAGATATTAACGGGTTTAGTCAGAGAATAACGTGCTATATCCATCTTAATATGTCGCCTTATATTCTCTAACGACTAACCCTTCGCGCATTTGACCTACCGCAGCTGAGACCACTTTATCACCATCCGTGAGGCCAGAAGATATTAAGGCGAATTCACCTTTGAATTTAGAAATATTAACCTTAGTTTTAGTTAACTTACTGTCTAGCTCATTGTATCGCCAAACACTAAAGCCTGAATCATTGTTACCCATCAACGCACTTAATGGCACAATCAAAGCCTGTAATTGGTTGTTATTTGGCATAATATTCACAATGGCTCGTGAGCCGGGATAGAAGGCATTAGCAACTTCATTTTTCAGAGCAAAGGTTACGCTATAGGTTTGTGTAATAGGATCTGGCGTGGTTTTATGTTCGACATATTGAATATCATATACTTTTGATTCCTGACCAATAATATGAGCCGTCGCTTTAACATCACGATTACCAACATTAGCGGTCATAATACGTTCAGGTACCTCAAAGGTAAAATATAGCTCTGATCTATCTTGTAAATTAGCCAGTGAATCTCCGGTTCTAATCAAGCTATCATTCTCGATATACCTAGCGCCCACAACAGCATTAAATGGTGCTTTTATCGTGCTATAACTTAAATCTTGCTCTGCATTTTCTAACACTATTTTTGTAATAGAAAACTGAGATTTAGCTTCATCGTAGTCGCGTTGTGAAGCAACATTTTTATCAAAAACATCTTTAATACGTTTTAAATTTCGTTGAGCGTCTTCATGACGAATTCGGCTTTCTTCTACTTTACGCTGAAAAGGCTTAGGGTCAATTTTAGCTAAAATTTGATCCTTTTTAACTTCACTGCCTTCAATCAAGTTTTCAAATATTAAGCGCCCTGACACTTCAAATTTAAGGTCAACACTCTTCACTGCAGAAACAATCGCTGGAAACTCATAATTATTCGCTAAACTTGTTACATGAGCACTCGTCAATTGAACAACAACCGGAGCAGTTTCTTTCTTTACTTCTGTTGGTTCTGAACAAGCTTGCAGTACAAAAATTGTAGCAAGTATAAAAATTCGATTCACGGTAACCTCAAAATATAAGTAAAATTTAAAATAAGTACACTAATCATAACACAGGTTTACACATTAACAACTAATGTAAACCTGTTGTGTAATGTAACAACTCACGTTAATATAATAGTCATTAATATATAAAGAGTAGAAAATTTGCCCAGTACTACCGATAAAATTTTAGATACCGCAATGGAGTGTTTTTTTCAACACGGCTATGATACAGCAAACATATCGATGGTAAGTCGACATGCAGGTGTATCTCGTGTGACGATACATAAACAATTCAAATCAAAAGAGATACTTTTTAGAGCGGTTGTAGAGAAACATTTTCAAAAACACAATATTTTGATTGATCTATACCGCAAGTCTGAAAAAAACTTTTGGCAGGAAACACAAGCGCTAATTATTCAACGTTGTGAAGGCTTCTTTAACGACGTGTCTAGTAATCTTGTGAGATCTAACTTGTTACACGCGGGTCAGGCATTTTGTAAGGATCTTATTCAAGCAGAAGAAGGTGCTATCAAAAAAAGTATTCGTTTGAGAATTGAAAAAGAAATATCAGCTAATCGTTTAACACTTAAAAAAACGGGGTTAACAGCAGATGACTTAGCTGAAACCTTACATTTTGCACCATTTGGCATTACAGTATCAGTATCTGAACACAACAATATAGCCTTTGTAGAAAATTTAATGGCCGTATTTAAAGCATCAACTTCAACCTGTTAGTTATTCCTATTAATTATTCTCCGCCTTATTTCAGCAAAGCGACAATCGTTTAAACAGACAGATTAAAAACACCCCACCTTATTAATGAAATTTTGTGGTTAATTGATTAACAACAAAGTAAAAATATTTTTTCGCTAGAAATTCTAGCGAGTGTAAGTTTTGTAACCCCTGTTGTAATAAATCATCCTAGAAACATTAAATAAGAATATAAAAATAAAAATATAACTATTATAATACAATAAGTTAAATACATATTTTTACATAACCAATCTCTAGCTAACTATACTAATTAATTATTAGCCACTTCGCTAAATATAGTAAATAGTATTGTTATAGCGCAATAATTTTATCGACCTAAACTTTATATTATTTAACAAATTATAATTAAGTAATTAAACTAAACAATGGAGCCGTAATGCAAGATAGAACCTCATTACCTAGCTGGAAAAAACTTGAAAATCATGCACTTGATATGAAGTCTCAACATATGAGTGAGTTATTTAAACAAAACCCAAAACGGTTTGAGCAATTCTCAATTCAACTTGCGCCTTTTCTTCTCGATTATTCAAAAAACCTTATCTCAGCATCGACAATGGATATGCTGTTCAATTTAGCGAAAGAGTGCGATGTTGAAGCTTGGCGAGAAAAAATGTTTAGCGGAGAACGT
>NZ_JACGWF010000181.1:0-1716 GCF_014077595.1 Colwellia sp. 6M3
AAAGCACTAGTTGCCGGTGCACATTGTGTGATGGTGGGTAGCATGCTCGCAGGTACGGAAGAAGCACCTGGTGAAGTCGAACTTTATCAAGGTCGTTACTATAAGTCATATCGCGGCATGGGGTCTTTAGGCGCGATGAGCCAAAAAGAAGGCTCAAGTGACCGTTACTTCCAAAAGTCAGATGGTGAAGCAGACAAGTTAGTACCTGAGGGTATTGAAGGTCGTGTTGCTTATAAAGGTCCTGTTGCGGCAATTATTCATCAACAAATGGGTGGCTTGCGTTCATCAATGGGCTTAACGGGTTCAGCAACGATTGAAATTATGCGTACTAAACCAGAATTTATGAAAATTACTTCTGCAGGTATGGGTGAGTCGCACGTACATGATGTCGCCATAACAAAAGAAGCACCTAACTACAGAACTGGTTAGGCTTTGTTGAATTATAGTCGTCGATTTTAAGGTTGTGAGTACTCAACCGGTAAACTAAGCATCACGCTACTGACGTTTATATGACGGCAATATTTTCGATTAAATGTTGACAGAAATTATAAAAATAGATGATTGAAAATGTCATCTAAAAATTCAAATAGGCTGAGCGGTAACTCATATTGAGCAAGCTCAGCCTATTCATTTTATTGTTAAATAAAAGTAGGAAAACAACATGAGTAAAGACATTCATGATCACCGCATACTGATATTAGATTTTGGTTCGCAATACACTCAACTTATTGCTCGTCGTGTACGAGAAATAGGCGTTTACTGTGAATTATGGGCTTGGGATGTTACTCAAGAACAAATTGAAGGCTTTAACCCTACAGGTATTATATTAGCTGGCGGACCTGAGTCAGTTACTGAGCACAACTCTCCTCGTGCGCCTGAATATGTATTTAATGCCGGCGTACCTGTATTAGGCATTTGCTATGGCATGCAAACCATGGCTGAGCAATTGGGTGGTGCTGTTGAAGGCTCTGAGCATAAAGAGTTTGGTTATGCAGCTGTTGAAGTTATCGCTAAATCGGCGCTTTTTAATGCTATAGAAGATAACGTCAGTGCAAACGGTAATGCGTTATTAGATGTTTGGATGAGTCACGGCGATAAAGTATCAGCAATTCCTGATGGCTTTGTCACCGTAGCACAAACACCAAGTTGTAAATACGCTGCAATGGCCAATGAAGAAAAGCAATTTTACGGTGTGCAATTTCATCCTGAAGTAACACATACTAAGCAAGGTTTGCGAATTTTAGAGCACTTTGTCGTTGATATTTGTCAATGTGAAAAATTGTGGACCCCAGCGTCAATTATTGAAGACGCCATTGAAAAAATGAAAGTACAAGTTGGCGATGACGAAGTGATCCTTGGTTTATCAGGTGGTGTTGATTCATCAGTTGTAGCTATGCTTTTACATCGTGCGATTGGTGACAAGTTAACGTGTGTGTTTGTTGATAACGGTTTATTACGTTTAAACGAAGGTCAGCAAGTGATGGATATGTTCGGTGACCATTTTGGTTTGAACATTATCCATGTTAATGCTGAAAACCGTTTCTTAGATCGCTTAGCGACTGAGAGCGAGCCAGAAGCCAAACGTAAAATTATTGGTAATGTCTTTGTTGAAATTTTTGATGAAGAAGCAAATAAACTCAGTAACGCTAAATGGTTAGCACAAGGTACTATTTACCCTGATGTTATAGAGTCAGCGGCATCTGCTACTGGTAAAGC
>NZ_JACGWF010000135.1:0-7501 GCF_014077595.1 Colwellia sp. 6M3
ATATTAATTATAGCTTGTAGCTAATTAATATATACAAAATAGCTTGAAATTAGCCAACGCATTGCAATAGTATATTAAGTGACATTACTAAAAAAAAACAACCATAGACTCTCGCATCAGACGCATACATTAGGAATTAACATGACAGATCTTAGACAACAAGCACTGGATTATCACCAATACCCAACTCCAGGTAAAATTAGTGTTGAATTAACTACCCCGGCTGAGACCAGCCAAGATCTATCACTCGCTTATAGTCCTGGTGTTGCTGAACCTGTTCGTGCTATTGCTGAGAACCCTGACGATGTCTATAAATATACCGGTAAAGGTAATACGGTTGCTGTTATTACTAACGGTACGGCAATTTTAGGTCTAGGTAACTTAGGTCCAATGGCCGCTAAACCGGTGATGGAAGGTAAAGCATTATTATTTAAACGTTTTGCTGGTATTAATTCTTTTGATATTGAAGTAAAACACAAAACGGTTGAGGACTTTATTAGCACAGTAGCAAATATCGCTGACAGCTTTGGTGGTATTAACTTAGAAGACATTAAAGCACCTGAATGTTTTGTCATTGAAAAAGCGTTAATTGAACGTTGTAAAGTACCCGTGTTTCACGACGACCAACATGGCACTGCTATTGTCACCGCAGCAGGTATGATCAACGCGTTAGAAATTCAAGGTAAAGAATTGCGACACGCTAACATTGTTTGTATGGGCGCAGGTGCGGCAGCAATTGCTTGTATGGAGTTGTTGATTAAATGTGGCGCACAACGTGAAAAAATTTATATGCTCGACACGAAAGGCGTTATTCATACCCGTCGTGACGATTTAAATGAATATAAAAAATTATTTGCTAATAATACCGATAAACGTACTTTAGTAGAAGCTATTGATGGTGCAGACGTATTCGTTGGCGTATCTGGCCCTAATGTATTATCGGCAGAACATGTCAAGCTGATGGCTGCTAACCCCGTGATATTTGCTTGTTCAAACCCAGATCCTGAAATTAAACCAGAACTTGCTTTGGCAACGCGCGATGATTTAATTATCGCTACGGGTCGTTCAGACTATCCTAACCAAGTAAACAACGTACTTTGTTTCCCATTTATTTTCCGTGGCGCTTTAGATGTGCGCGCACGAACTATTAATGACGAAATGAAAATAGCTGCTGTGCATGCTATTCGTACCTTGGCGAAAGAAGTCGTGCCGGCTGAAGTGCTTGCCGCTAGTGGTACTGAAAGCTTAAGCTTCGGTAAAGATTATATTATTCCTAAGCCAATGGACTCGCGCTTACGTTCAGCTGTAGCTATTGCAGTTGCGCAAGCCGCCGTTGATTCAGGTGTTGCAGCACTAGAGATGCCTGAAAACTATAACGGTTAGTTATTTAGGTAGCTAAAAGCAAGATAGGGTGTCGGTATTGGCACTACAAATTAGGCGTCACATTGACGTCTTTTTTGATTTTAAAAGCTTATTAAATACAGACAATGGATTTCTTTGGTTTTTGAAAACTATTTATCAACAACTTTAGAATAATATGTATGCTGAAAAAAACTCCAGAGTAAATTCACAAGCAAGGCAGTTGAGCAGAGTATATGACAAAAGCAATTAAACAACGCATATCTAACATTGCCTTAGTGGTTGAAAATTACGATGATGCAATTGAATTTTATACCCAAAAGCTAAACTTCGAACTCATTGAAAATACCGACTTGGGCGGCGGGAAACGCTGGGTACAAATTTCGCCTCCTAACGCTGAAGGGACTAATATATTATTGGCGAAAGCGAGTAATGAGCAGCAGCAACAATCAATTGGTAACCAGGCCGGCGGACGAGTTTTTTTATTTCTACAAACCAATGATTTTTGGCGAGACTATGAATACATGAAAAGCCAAGGTGTTGAGTTTACAGAACAGCCAAGGGTTGAGGAATATGGCACAGTAGTCGTGTTTAAGGACTTATACGGAACGAAGTGGGATTTACTGCAATTGAATGATGCAACTTGGTATATTTAAAAAATGAATTTCACTAGTAAATACTTCAGATAATAAAAAAAGGCGCTTTAAGCGCCTTTTGTCATTTATAAACCTAATAGTTTATATCCCATTAATCTTCTGTTTCTTCTTCCATGTCAGTTTCGTATTCACTAAAGTCAGTTACACCTTGTGCTTCTAACGCTCTGCGAACACTTGCTGGTAATTTTTGTGTGTTGTCTTTAGCCAAATCACTATCGTCAGGTAACGGTTGGCCAGTAAATGCGTGTAAAAACGCTTCACATAATAGTTCACTGTTGGTTGCATGGCGCAAGTTATTTACTTGTCGGCGTGTACGTTCATCAGTTAGTACTTTTAACACACGTAAAGGGATAGACACGGTTATTTTTTTTACTTGCTCACTTTTTTTGCCGTGTTCGGCGTAAGGGTTAATATACTCGCCATTCCACTCTGCCATGAATATTCCTCTATGCTTAATTAATTGCGATAAACTTAGAAATTGCTGTTCTGGTGTACCAGTTTGCGATAAGTTTTATCTTACTAGCTGATTTTACTGGTTGTGGGGCGTGAGTCAATAACGAATGTGTAGAAGTTTAGATGTCTAAAGTTCTTGACCGCACACTTTAAAGCGTTTAGATTGATAGACGTCCAAACATCTATATAGAAAATATCCAATCTGGAGTTCACATGAGCGAGAAAAAAATAGCCACTACCGCTGTTCGAGCCGGTATAAACAGTGACCAACACCATGGCGCTGTTATTCCAGCTCTTCATCTTTCAAGTACCTATGCATTGAAAGGTTTCAATGAAAAGCGTCAGTTTGACTATTCACGTACGGGTAATCCAACACGCGCAACATTTGCCCGTGCTATTGCTGAATTGGAACAAGGTGCGGTTGGTATTGTCACTAGTACAGGTATGTCAGCCGTTCATCTTATTTGCCAGTTGCTTAATACCGAAGACACAGTAGTGATCCCTCATGATTGTTACGGGGGCAGTTTTCGATTATTTACGCACCTGGCCAAACGTGGTCAATTTAAATTAGTGGTTGTTGATCAAAACGATCAAACGGCATTAAGCGAAGCGCTTGCCAAAAAACCTAAGTTAGTCTTACTTGAGTCTCCTAGTAATCCACTTTTACGTTTGGTCGACATTGCCGCGATAACCATACAAGCCCATAACGTAGGCGCTTTAGTCGCTGTTGATAACACCTTTTTATCACCAGCGTTACAGCAACCACTCTTGTTAGGCGCTGATATTGTTTTTCACTCAACAACTAAATATATCAACGGTCATAGTGATGTCGTTGGCGGCGTTTTAGTTGCCAAAGAACAAGCATTAGGTGAAGAGCTTGCTTGGTGGGCAAACTGTATCGGCATAACAGGCTCAGCATTCGACAGTTACTTAGCTTTACGTGGCTTAAAGACCTTACCTATTCGGATGAAACAACATCAAATTAACGCTAATGCTGTCGCAGCGTTTTTGCAACAGCATTCAGCGGTAGAACGAGTATATTTTCCAGGCTTGAGCGATCACCCACAACATGAATTAGCTAAAAAGCAGCAATATGATTTTGGCGCTATGATGAGCTTTGAGATTAAAGGGGGCGTTGAAGCGGTGAAAGTATTGTTCGATAAATTAAAGTTTTTCACCCTTGCTCAATCATTAGGTGGTGTTGAAAGCTTGATCAGTCATCCATCCACCATGACTCACGCGGGTATGGAGATTGAAGCACAATTGGCTGCTGGTATAACTCAGTCATTAATACGACTTTCTGTGGGTATTGAAGATATCGAAGATATGATCGATGACCTTTCGCAAGCACTTGATGCAAGCCAAGCCTAAATCCGTTATTCAAAAGTTGGCCAATCCGTGTATTTGGTCGACCTTGATATAAGCGTATTAAAAATAATTTAAAAGTGGTGTGACAATATCAGTCAGCCTGCGGTAATAAAATGATTGATCCTAATGTAGCGGAAACGCCTAATTTGGCAAATAATAAATTGGTAAAAATTGCTAGTAATGTGCATAAATTCGGAGGCAGTAGCTTAGCCACCAGTGCATGTATTGAACGTGTAGTGGATATTATTCGTCAGCATTGCCAGATAAACGACATTGTAGTGGTATCTGCCAACGGTAGTACTACAGATGCATTGTTTGATATCTATCAGCGAGCTGTTGAACTAAAAGATGCGACTTTGCTAAGTGCTGAATACAATAAAGAAAATAATGAATTAGTAACGTTACGTGAGCAATTACTTGCCGCGCTTGCTGATTTAAATACTGTGCAAGCCACATTAATTGATGAGCTTTTAAATACCAGCAGTGCTGTCAGACTTAATGGTTTATTAAGTGATGAAATTGCAGACAGCACAAAAAAATTAATCAATGACCCTATAAGTTATCAAAATGACTTATTAGCCTTTGGTGAAGTATGGTCAGCACGTTTATTGTCAGCGGTATTAAGCGAAAGTGTTTGCCCAAGTTATATGTTAGATGCGAGGGATTTCTTGCTACTTCAAGATGAAAAAAATTGCACCATTGACTATAGCGTAAGTGAAACTGCATTCTCTGCGCTTCGCCAACAGAATAAATTAGTGATTGTAACAGGCTACATCGCACGTAATAAACAACAGCAAACGTGTACATTGGGGCGTAACGGTAGTGATTATTCGGCCACAATAATGGCAGCATTGTCACAAGCGAGAAATGTTACGCTTTGGACTGATGTTGATGGTATTTATAGCGCCGATCCTCGCATTGTACCTTCAGCGAGAAAACTACACCGTTTGCCTAATGCTGTAGCTAATGAACTTGGTCGTTTGGGTAATCCTGTTTTACATGCAAAAACCTTACAACCATTAACCAATCATAATACCCACCTACATGTTGCGAGCAGCTTTGCACCTGATATTAGCGGTAGTGAAATAGGCAAGTTTGGTCAAATAGCAAAGCAAGAGCTTTCGGTGACCAGTTTAAACGATTTAATATTAGCAAAGTCTGCTAGTTTTTTAGCCAAGTCAGGTGAGTTAGCGGCCAGTGAATTTTCACCGGTTTGTTATAACCTTGACGAAGGCTACATAGTTGTACCACAGGCACAACAAAAGTCGGTTAGCCAGTGGCTAGCAAGCCATGACACAGAAGTAACCTTTAAACCAGTGGCGATTATAGCTATTGTGGGTCATAGCGTGGCAAAGCAAGGAGATATGCGCGCTAGGTTTAAAAGAGCGCTAAAACATCAGCCCACTTTACATTTTTTACATTCTTTTAATGAGCATAGTTATATTGCGATATTACCTGAGATTTGCTCGAGTGAAGTGCTCAATAATGTTCATGCAGATATGACAAAAGACGCTAAAAACATAGCATTGGTAGTTGCTGGTTTAGGCAATATTGGTCAACGCTTTTTAACCATGTTACCTAAACAAATTGCACGTGTTTCAGGCTTAGAAAATGTTCATTTAGTTGGCTTGGTTGGCGCCAGTAAAGCGTTAATAAATACCGATGGTATAGATGTAGCCAATGCGCTTGAACATTATCAACAACAAGCACAGCAATATGATAGTGAACAATTATTAGCGTGGTTAACCAGTCACCCATACGATGAATTGATTATTGTTGATATTACACCTAGTGAAGCTTTCAGCCACTTGTACCAAGAGTTTTTTAACCGTGGCATACATGTCATTGGTGCGAATAAATGGGCTGCTTCTTCAAGTACAGAAAACTATCGACAATTACTGACAACTGCAGATAAAAACAACAGTATTTGGCTTGGAAATACGACGGTTGGTGCAGGCTTACCTATTAATTCAACTATTAAAGAGCTACTTAATAGTGGTGACAAAATTTCAGAAATTTCTGGCATATTTTCTGGCACGTTATCTTGGCTATTTCAGTATTACGATGGTTTGACACCATTTTCAACGCTGCTTAATGATGCGTTATCACAAGGTATTACAGAGCCAGATCCTCGAGAAGATTTATCAGGTAGAGATGTTCAACGTAAACTTTTAATACTCGCGCGTGCTGCTGGCTTTGAGTTATCGTTAACAGATATCGACTGCCAAAGCTTAGTACCAGAACCGCTGCGTGATATCTCATTAACCGAGTTTCTTACACGAACAGCTGAGCTTGACGAGATGTTTTTATCGCGCTTAAAACAGGCACAAGAGAAAGCTTGTGTTATTCGTTATGTAGCAAGGTTTATAAGCGACAATGGTCAGGTTGTTGCAAAGGTGAGTTTGGAAGAGTTGAGTGAAACAGATGCCTTCTCGCAGTTAACACCGTGCGATAACGTATTTCAAATTAAGAGTGAATGGTATCAGGAAAATGCGTTGATTATTCGTGGTCCAGGTGCAGGTCGTGATGTAACCGCTGGTGGCATTCATGCCGATTTGGTTACTATTTGCCAACAATTAAACCATCGTCATCAGCAAGTTAAGATCAAAGGTTTAAATTGAGGTTTAAATTGAGGTTTAAATTAAAGACTTAAATTAGAGGTCTAGACTAAGTATTTTAATTTTGACTCATTAAAAAATTGTTAGCGATAAAAAAATATTGATTGGCTTTAACTCAACCAATCAATATTTTATTGATACATCTAATTATAGTTGCTGTTAACTATGTATTAAAAAGATTTACCTATGCTAAATACTAGGTTTTCGTCACTTGTAGAGCCGGCTAATTCTTTTGAGTTAGATACAATAGCAATACCAACATCGAAACCTGAAACTTCAGTACCGTAACCTACTTCGATGTAATCACCATCAAAGTCTTTACCCCAAGTACCGTAAATAGCATAAAAACCTTCATGCTCAACAGTAGCCGATAAGAAGTCGTAGTCTTGATCTGGACCATTTTCAACTTCCCACTCACCGACGTTATAAGTCAGTGAGAACATATCGTAGCTTAAACCTAAGTTGATTTCGTTATATGAGGTATCAAAATCACCCGTGTATTGGTATGAAGTAAAACCAACGCTATAGCCTAGACCACTGTCTAGCTCTCCGCCGTAGCCACCATAAATATCAACTTCTAAACCGTCTTGAACGTCCGCCGCCCAAGTTCCAAGATAAAAGCCACTATTTTCATAATCAATACCGGCACTAGCTGAGGCTGTGTCTGTTTGTACAATACCACGGAAAATATATTGAGAAACTAGACCAACATTGGCACTTAAACCTTCTACTTCAAGTGCTGAGGCTGATGTAGAAACCAATGCTGAAGTTGCTAGAATCGTCGATAATGAAAGAGAGATAATTGATTTTTTCATGTTTTAGTCCACTAAGTTTTTATAATTGTTGTAGCTATTGCAAAGAAAGTGCCTGAGTGCCTATTTTTATATTAAATAATCATATATCAGTGCTTTACATGTTTTTTAGTTGAATTTTAATTTGTCATCAAATGTATAATTGTACTAAATTGGTGCAATTATCATCGATTGTGTGCAAAAAAGGGCATCGTTTGATGCAAGTATTCAATATTTAATGCTTATTATACTGAAA
>NZ_JACGWF010000108.1:0-11306 GCF_014077595.1 Colwellia sp. 6M3
CAATACTTTGGTTTAAATGCTCTTCATTTAAAAAATCTGAAAGAAAATTAGATTCAATGTTTTTTGATTTCAGAAACTCCTTTGCATAATAACTCTGCACCCAATGCTTATAGTTACCTAACTGATTAAAATCTAATGGTAAGGATTTATGCTTTATGATTCTTTTGATAAATAATTTACATTTACCAAAAAAATCATCCTTTAAATATTTAAAGTGATTATCCACAGACAACCACCAGATATGAAAGTTAGATCCAGGTAGACGGTTAGTATATTGGGTTGCGATTTCAGGTATAACGAACTGATAATCTTCATTTTGTACATCAGCAATATTACATACTTTCACATTATATTTTGAATAAGCGTTCGGGACTTTAAAGTCGCGTTCAAAAGGATAATATAGAACTTTAGCATCCCCTCCATTCTGATTAATACTATCAACCAACTGATGTATTAACTCTGGACCTCCTGTTACTGAATTTCCAGGACAAATTGCAATTACACATTTATGAGTCATTAGTACTCTCCAGCTTTGCTATTTTATTTAATGCTGACCGAATGACTTGATGCATATCATAATACTTATATTCAGAGAGACGCCCACCAAATATTACATTTTCAGACTTGGCCAATTCGCGGTACTGCTTAAATAACTGCATATTCCTCTCATCATTTATTGGGTAGTACGGTTCATCACCTTCTTTCCATTCAGATGGATATTCCTCAGTTACAACAGTATGATTTGTAGTTACGTGATCAAAGTGTTTATGCTCAATAATACGAGTAAAAGGAATATCTCGCTCAGTATAATTTATAACGGCATTACCTTGGTAGTTCTCTTGCTCTATTGTTCTTGTTTTAAATTCTAAAGATCGGTACTCCAACTTACCTAACTTATTATCGAAATACTCATCAATAGGACCAGTATAAATTATATTATCAGCCACCCTCTTGTAGTATTCTTTGTCTTTAAGGAAATCAATATTTAGTCGAACTTCAACTCCCACAAGCATTTTTTCAATTAACTTAGTATAACCACCTTTAGGTACACCTTGATAATTATCAGAGAAGTAATTATTATCGTAAGTAAAACGAACAGGTAAACGCCTGATAATAAACGCAGGTAAATCTTTACAATCTCTACCCCATTGCTTTTCGGTGTAACCCTTTATCAATTTTTCGTAAATATCTCTACCTACTAATGAAATTGCCTGTTCTTCAAGATTAGATGGTTCTATCCCATCCATTTCTTTACGTTGCTCAGCTATTTTTGCTTTTGCTTCTTCCGGAGTTTTAGTACCCCATAACTGATAGAAGGTATTCATGTTAAATGGCAAGTTTAACAACTGCCCTTTATAATTTGCAAGAGGTGCGTTGGTAAAACGGTTAAACTCGACAAATGAATTTACATAATCCCATATTTCTTTATCATTAGTATGAAATATATGTGCGCCATATTTATGCACCTGTATTCCATTATTGTTTTCTGTATAGATATTCCCACCAATATGCCCACGCTTATCGATGACAAGTACTTTTTTACCTTGCTTTGTAAGTTCATGAGCACAAACTGAGCCAAATAAACCTGAGCCTACAATTAAATAATCGTATTTCATTTAATAATACATCCTAAATTAAGTGTTAAAAAGAGGGATTGATTTTTTATGTATAGTACGCAACATCAATAATGTTACTATTGATTCTGTAATGACAACTGATATTGCAGCACCTTCAGACTCTAATAAATAACATAATGGTATTAATGTTAGTAAACTGATTAACCCTGATGACATTAATATAGTCGAGAACTCTTTCTTATAACCATGAGTAAGTAGGACCTGAATTCCAAAGATATTACTGAATCCTATTATTATAGGTAAAACACTCAAAATTTTAAGCACTGAAGCGCTCCGTTCGAATTCAGAACCAAATAAAAGTGAGACAACATAAGGCGCAAAGATAAAGAGACAAATACTGATACCAAAAGTTACTGCGGTTTGAATCTTCATTAAATATTTTATCATTTCTAGTGCTTGAGCTTTATTTTTCTTCATTAAATTATTGATGCGTGGATAAAACGATGCAGATATAGGTGCATATATCCCCTGCGCAGCTTGTAATAATTTATGTGCAGACACATAAATTGCAACACTAACAGGGCCAGAAATAATACCGAGAAGTACAGTAGTAGAGGTAGTATAGAGGCTAATGGCAGCAGTTGATAAAAATAGATGCCAACCATCCTGCAACTCTTTTTTCATAGCTCCACGTGTAGGTAAAAGCCAAATAATCCAGTGTCTTTTAACTATCAAGTATGCAGAAAATGCAACGACTATAATAGGAGGCATTGATGATAACAACGCTGCTAGCCAAATATCATCAGTACTTTGAACATATAAAAATAAAAATGGTAGTTGGAACACTTGAAGTACAAGTCGAATAATAGAAATAGTACCTAACTGCTCTTTCCCTTGAAATAACCATTGTGGAAATAATGCAGCAGCAAACACCGCTACATATGCAGATAATAAAATGGGCAACAATAAGGATATACTATCAAAAACTATTGATAATAAAAATAATAACATTAAACCTGTAAACGCAATCAATACACGTATAGCGATGACATTCCAAAAAATCAAACTCAATCTCAACTTATCGCCATTAACTTGTGCAATTTTTTGAGTTGCTGACAAATCAAATCCATAATTAACAGCAATAATAAAGTATTGAATAATTGCTATACAAAAACCCAACTTACCAAAACCGATAGGCTCTAAAACTCGAACTAAATATGGAAGTGTAATTAAAGGGATAATATATCCAGCAACACGGATGCTGAATAACGAAGAAATATTTTTAATTATAGTTCTATCCAACATTATTTTTCTACAACTTTTGACGGTTAGGAATTAGCCTAAGGTTTTGGGTGTAACTATTCATAAGCTTATTTAATAAGACATTAACTTTATCTGATAGTAAAATTAAATTAATGTATACCAATGGCTTGGTATTGATAATAATAATTAAATCAACAAATTATAACTTCATATGTTAAATATCTACTGAATCACACATTTGATGTAAGCAATTCTGAATTGAATCTAGTTTAATTGTAATATTAGCTAAATAAACATGATTATTCATTGTACTTCCAACTAAAGTGTCTTGCGTATTTATTATAAAGAACAAACATAAATACAAACAAAGCCAGTTCTATACTTTCGGGTACTTGGAAATATTCACCTAACACACCGATTAAGGACATAACGACAGAAGCGATTGAGATTACCAACAATGTTTGGCGTGATGACAAGCCCGCACGTTGCAATATGTGGTGCAAATGATCACGATCAGGTTTGAACGGAGATTTACCTTTTCGGTAACGGCGCATAACAATTGCTAACATATCCATTAACGGTATTGCACATATCCATAAAGCAGTAACTGGTCTAAACGAAGCGTTATCCCCTTGTGTGCCAATGGTTAATAACCAAATTACACTTAGGCCAATGAACATGCTACCAGCATCGCCCATAAATATTTTCTTTGTATATTTTTTGAAATAACCTAAATTAAACATTAGATAAGGCAAAGTGGCTGTAGCTAATATTAACGGGTAAGTTAAATAACCGCTATTACCATTCATTAAAAATAATATTGCGATAGCAGTGAAGGTATTCAGGCTCAAACTGCCGACTAAACCGTCAATACCATCAACCATGTTGTACGCATTTATAACAACAATTATGGCAAAGTAGGTAAATATGATGCCTAATGGTCCTAACTCTATATTGCCTAAACCAAACAAGTTACCTAAACTAGCAATATAACCACCTACACCGTAGATCATTAAACTGGCAATAATAATTTGCCCAACAATTCGAATACGTACTTTAAGGTCGAATTTATCGTCAAGCGCACCAATAAACACCATCATCGCCGAGGCAATTAAGTACATACGTAACTCTAGAGTATTAGGCAACCAGATTAAGCTTGCAGCTAATACAGCCGCAAATATAGAAATACCGCCAATAAGAGGTATTTGACCTTCGTGATGCTTTCTCGCATTAGGTTTATCCACTAAACCAACATCTACTGCAATTGGCTTGAATAATTTAATCGCAATAAAAGCAAAACAAAAAGCGCTTAAGGCAGTTAATACAGTGACTATCATCTAAATATACTCCTGTTTGCCGAGTGCTTGGTTTTTATGGCTCACTTCAGTTGCCTGATTCGTATCAAATTCTGATTTATTGTCACTTAACGAATCATTACTAAGATTAGTCGGTGTACTTTTTTTAGTAAAGTATCGTATTAAAACTATTAGCACTGATAAAATACCCCCAAGCATAGTACCGAGTACAACAATTAAGGCTCTTTTTGGTTTAGCTTTTTCTTCTGGTGCATTGGCAGGATCAATGGTTTTTAATACATACTCTTTTGAAACTTCAGCTAGCATTATGGTTTTGGTTTGCTCTTCAATCAGCTGGTAAAAAACGGTTTGCATATCTGATAGCTGTGTTTCTTCTAATTTTTTAGTTAAATATTCAATACTGTTTTGCGCTTCAATTTTATCTTGTTCGCGCATAGTACTATTAATATCATCTACTAATAACTTTAACCATTGAGTGGCAATTTCTGGCGAGTAATGCTCTATTGAAATTGTGACCATTCCCGTTCCTTTATCGGTTGCTATCGACAAAATTTCTTTAAATTCTCGAAATGCTTCCCATGAAGAAGGTTGAGGTTTTTTAGGTGCTTTAACTTCTCTTATCCATGTTTTACTCGTTATGTTATAAATTTCTTCATCAAACATGAGTGTATTGGTATTAATATCCCAATTATTTGCGGCCATTAATGGCACAAGTAAACTATGTTTAGTAATAAAGTTTTCTAGAAAAAATCGAGATTTTAGTACTTCAAGCGCCAGGCCTGTTTTGTCGGTGCCACCGCCGCCAAGATTAATACCCGCTAAACTTGCTAAACCGCCGAACTGTCCAGCCATTTTAGCTAAGCCGCCAGCTCCACCTTGGTCGCCAGTTGGAGATAATAAGGTTGTGGCTTTATAAATATTCGGTTGATTAATCGCATATAAAACTGATGATATGGCGAACAGAGCACTAATGATAATAATCAATAGCTTGCCTGACCATATAGCATGCCAAAGTTCGGCCAAATCTATTTCGTCGTCTTCGGTGAGGTGTTGTTGCTGATAAAATTCTTTTGAATTCATTGCGTTGACTTCACTTGAAGTACTTCCTTGCAATTTATGACTTTTCACAATAACTCGCATTTAAGTTCATTTTAATAACTATTCCTAGAGGCATTTTAAATTAACATATAATACTAATTGCCCAACTGAGTAGGCATTATAACAAGGTCTTCGACCTTGTTAATAGTGCTTTATTAATTTTTTAGTCACAACAACTCAGTAATATTAGCAAATGTATATGATTTTGCCTCATCAGCTTTGATACTTATATAGATAATGCACAATATTTTGGATTGAGAACTGTTTGTGAAAAAAGCTCTATTATATAGGTTTAAAGTAATGGTAATAAGCTTTCAGATTCGTTTGGCTGATGCTTTGCCTTCAACTTTGTGTTTCTAAATTAAGATGTCGGGCTAAAGCCCGACCTACAATTTATGTTATGTTAACTGTATTAACTTGTTACATCTTTTGTTTTTTTATAAAGTCGATATACCAAGGCATGGCTTTGTTAATACCTTGCTGAATACGAAACTCTGGCTGATAACCTATTAGGTTTTTAGCTTTAGAAATGTCGGCCTGTGAATGGCGTACATCTCCTACTCTGAAGTCTTGATAAATCGCCTGCTTACTATAACTGACTTCATTTATACTTAACGCAGACACTAAGCTTGAAAACAACTCGTTCAGTGTTGTTCTATCGCCAAGTGCTACATTGAAAACTTGATTTTTGCCTTCTTCATCAGCTGTTGCCGCTAATATGTTTGCTTGTACAGCATTTTCAACAAAGCAAAAATCGCGACTAGTTTCACCGTCACCATTAATAAATAAGTCTTGATTCTCTATCATTGCTGCAGTCCATTTTGGAATAACAGCAGCGTATGCGCCATCAGGGTCTTGGCGTTTACCAAAAACATTAAAATAACGTAAACCTGTCGTATTTAAGCCATAAGTTTTATTAAATACGTCGGCATAAAGCTCGTTCACATACTTAGTAACAGCGTAAGGTGATAATGGTTTACCAATATTTTCTTCAACTTTAGGTAATGCTGGGTGATCACCGTAGGTAGAGCTTGAAGCAGCGTACACAAAAGTTGCTACGTTAGCGTCTTTTGCTGCCGTTAACATATTAACAAAACCCGTTATATTAGCCGAGTTAGTTAAAATCGGGTCGGCAATTGAGCGAGGAACAGATCCTAATGCAGCTTGATGCAAAATGTAATCTACCGCTGTATTATCAATTGTGAGGGCTTTTTGACAATCATCAAAGTTTCTAATATCGCCCTTGATGAAAGTAAAGTTATGCCATTGCTTAGGCGACACTTCAGATTGAACTTCATCTAAGTTATGTTGATGGCCAGTAGCAAAGTTGTCTAAACCTATAACTTTTTGGTTTAAAAGTAACAATGTCTCTAGAAGGTTTGAGCCAATAAATCCGGCGACACCTGTTACAAGCCAAGTTTTTGGTGTTTGTATAAGTTGTTTCTTTACTTCATCGTATCTTGACATTATTACGTCCATTTTCTGTTACTTTACTGATAGTTTAAAACTTATAGCTGAATACTTGTCATAATTAACTCACATTTATTTTATGTGATGCTTTTATAAACGCATATCCACTGACTCTTTCGGCAAAATGTATTTTAAGTCGTAAAGTACGTGTTGTGCTTTACCTAATTTGCGAATTTCATCAACTCCCATTAGCTTGAATTGATTATGAGCTACGGCAAGAATAATGGCATCGTAATGACCTGTTTTTGGTTTTTCAACCAGACTTAAATTGTACTCATGCTCAGCTTGTTCGCTTGAACACCATGGGTCAGTAATATCTACATTGATATTATATTCTTTAAGCTCACTTACAATATCAACAATTTTGGTATTACGTAAATCGGGACAATTTTCTTTAAATGTAAGGCCCATAATTAATACGTTTGCACCTTCCACTTGAATACGTTTATGTAACATATTTTTTACTAATTGAGACACTACATAAGCGCCCATACCGTCATTTAAACGTCTTCCGGCCAGTATCATTTCAGGATGATAGCCAACTAACTGAGCTTTATGAGTTAAGTAATAAGGATCAACACCAATACAGTGACCTCCTACCAAACCTGGGCGGAACGGTAAAAAGTTCCATTTAGTGCCTGCAGCCTCTAGTACTTCCAAAGTATCGATATCGAGTTTATTAAAAATAATAGACAGCTCATTGATCAAGGCAATATTAACGTCGCGTTGTGTGTTCTCAATAACTTTTGCAGCTTCTGCAACTTTGATTGAACTCGCTTTGTGTGTACCAGCAATGATAATAGAGCGATATAAATCATCAACTATTGTCGCAATTTCAGGGGTTGAGCCTGAGGTTACTTTCAATATATTTGTAACTCTATGTTCTTTATCACCCGGATTAATACGTTCAGGTGAATAACCAGCATAAAAATCTTTATTAAAAACTAAACCTGAAAATTTTTCTACTACGGGAATACAAGCTTCTTCTGTTGCCCCAGGGTAAACAGTAGATTCATAAATAATAATATCGTCCTGTTTAACTACCTTACCTAGCATTTCACTCGCTTTAATCAATGGCGTTAAATCAGGCTGTTTATGTTGATCAATAGGCGTTGGCACAGTAACAATATAAACATTAGCTGTTTTTAAATCATCTGGTTGACAGGAGTAGCTGAGGTTTACTGTTTCGGCCAATTCTTCATCGCTAACTTCAAGCGTGCTATCGATACCATTATTTAATTCTGATATGCGTGCTTGGTTGATATCAAAACCTAAAGTTTTATATTTTTTTCCAAACTCTACCGCTAACGGCAAACCAACATAGCCTAAGCCGATTATGGCAATTTTTACATCTTTTAAGTCACGTATCATTTTAAGAATCCTATACCATTATAAGTCAGTTATATTTTATTATTACTTCTTCACTTAATGCTGTTTAAATTGTAGGTCGGTATTTAAATCATCAAATTGACGTTATAAATACCGATCTACTAAGAACATTATGTCTTACTAAATTCCGTTTATCGCCGCAACGGCGACCGCTGCATTATAAATAATTTGTGTCGCGGTAGACCATAACGTTAAATCGCTCATATATTCTGAGTCTAATGGCACAACTATGGTGTCGCCTGGTTTCAATGAGGTATCTGCTGTACCAGCAAACCAGTTACTTTGTTCTATCATTTTAATGCTACCACTTGCTGATATAACGTAAATACGCTCTTCATCAGCACGTTTTTTAATGCCACCACTTTGGGCAATATAGTCTTCTGCTGTCATTGCACTGTTGTATAAATGTGATGATCCTACTTGCACTTGGCCAATAACGTTAATAGAATTTTTCTTAGTCGGTACAAAAAGTATGTCTCCACCTTCCAATAATACTTCATCACTATTTGAATTCATTAAACGGGGCAGGTTAATAACTAAACGCCCTACAGGTTCAAGCTCGGTAATATCAGACAATAACTTTTGAGCATCGTCGTAAGAAGTTGAAGTACCTTGATCTGTTAACGATTTAGACGCCATTTCAATACGTAGGTCACCTGCGAGCTTAATCAAGTTTTGCTTTTCTAATTCTTTCAGCTTTTTACGGGTGAATACTGAGCCATCAGGGTGAGCATATTGTGTTAAGCCACCCGCTTTAGTCACTAAGTCAGCTAAAGTTTCACCACGTCGAATGGTATATTTTCCAGGGAAGACAAATTCACCACGTAACTCAACAACATGGTTTTCGCTCCAAGCTGGAATTTTGTGCACGTTTAATCTGTCTTTACTTTGCAAAGCTATATCAAAGTTCTTATCTTCTTTTAATGCTAAATCTAAATCTACATCTAACGATACTTTTGTCGCACCTTCTGCAGTGAGCGTATTTCGAGTAACTTCAGCACGTGTTAAATATGCAGACTCTTTTACACCACCAGCCGCGGCTAATAAATCACTAATTTTCGCGTTTTGAGCTAAAGGATAGATACCAGGAAACTTAACTTGACCATCAACTTCAACCAATTGAATGGGTTGCCCTGAAGCACCTTGCTGGCGAAGTTTCCTCAACACTGGTGCTAATAGGCGTGGGCGAGAAAATAGCGCCATTTCACGAATATCGACAGTTCTGTCAACAGTATTAGTAATTTCTACTAACGATTGGTTCGCTAAACGCTCGGCTTCTTCATCTTCTGCAGTTGCCGATGAACGTTGTGACGAACTGCCACCATATTTTTTCCAAAATGATTTTTCATCATATGAAGTTTTAGCTTGTTGACGTTCTTTAGCAAAAAGTTGCTCTTTTGTAAAAGCCAACTCGTCTAACGATATTTTTTCATCAACTGATTTTGTAACATTTGAAAATATTAAAATTTTATCACTCGGCAGTAGCATTAAGTTATCAACCGAATTTTCAACCGAAAGATTTAATGCTCGCGCTAAATTAAACTGCAGTACCTCTATGTTTCTAGCATCGTCTTTTTGACGAACAATTAAGCCATAACTTAAATCGGCCGATGGTAATATATGAGAGTCTAAACTTGGTAATAAATCCGCTATTTTAATACCTTGTTGCCATTGATATTTACCTGGGCGTGTTACAGCGCCGATTACGGTAATTGATTGTTCATACATACCTGAGCTTTTTAGCACACGTATATAGTCACCACTTTTTAATTCTTGCGTACGAGCCGCGCTATCAGTTAAGTCAACATTGATGATGCTACGTAAATTTTGGTTATTGTAACGTTCAATCATCGTAGATTGAGGGTATGCCGATGGCAGTAAACCACCAGCCATGGCGATAACCTGATTGAAGTTATCGCCTTTTTTTAATTCATAAATGGCAGGTCGTCTTACTTCACCCAGTATTGAAACACTTTTGCTTTGCGTAGGAATAAAAACCACATCGCCAGATTGCAATAAAATATCACTTGATGAATCGCCTTTTATAAGTAGGTCGTATAAATCTACTGTTTGAACAATTTTACCCGCACGCTTTACTTCAATATTACGCAATGAGCCAATATCACTAACACCACCGGCAGCGAAAATAGCGTGTGTTACACTTGAAAGTGAACTCAATGTATAAGGACCAGGTTTATAAGCATCACCTAACACAAAAATACGCATAGAGCGTAACTCAGCTAAGCTTACAACTACATTTACGCCGATAATGCGTTGTTGAATTTTTTCAGTCAGAAACTTTTTCATTTCTGAAAAAGATAACCCTACGATTTTAATTGGCCCAACATCAGGAATAAGTATATTGCCTTCTCGGGTTATAGGTAGAACGTATTCAGCATTTTCTTTGCCATATACTTGTATCGATAATTGATCACCTACGCCTAAAACATAATGATTAGGAATGGCGATGTCCATGGTGGGCGTAAACGTACTTGGGGCATTGGAAAAAACGTCCATACCAAACCTTTCAAGCGGTTTGAACAATGCATTATCGTCTTCGAAAAAAGAATCTTCATCCTGATTTCTAATGTTATTTTCAGTCGTAGCTCTAGGTGTAACTGGTGTTGATGAGAGTTGTGCTTGTTGGTTGCTACCTGATATTTGCCCCATCACCGAGTTAAGATCAACGCCCATACTCTGCGCTAGTGCCTGCTGCTGAGATTTAGGTAAGTTTTTAAATTGCGCTATTTGCTGTTGACTAATTTGTGCAGCAAGCGCATTAAAAGAGAATGTAAAAACGACGAGAAGGCTTGTTAGTAGACGAATAAAGTGAATCATTGGCGCGTATTTCTTCCTATATACGGGGTACAGAACTTAGATTTAAAAGTAAATCAGCGGGGAGTTTATCAGTAAGTGTACTTTGGTTAAAGTAACTTTTTATTAACCTAAGCATCAAGATAAAGTACGTTATTGCTATAAGGCTTAGCGATAAAATGGGTTAGGTTATCGGTTTGTTATTTAAACTTGTTTTTAAATGACTAACTTCATAGCATGACTTAACTATCAAGCTTTATTAAGTAGTACCTATTTAATACCAGTAACGGATAACTTTGTTTACAATACTCTGTCGTTAGTACAATTTTTGACTTAAAGCGAAAATAACCAATACTCAAAAATAACTGTGACAATACAT
>NZ_JACGWF010000165.1:0-2763 GCF_014077595.1 Colwellia sp. 6M3
TGTTTATCAACGAGGTGTTTCCAATCATCAAATGTTCTACGTGTCATAAGTCACTCCAAAATTAAGTTGGAGGAACTATAAATTCAAACGTTAATTAATAGAACGTGCTCTTGGCCAGACGTTCACATTATTACAATATAAAACTGTCAATATTATAAGGTATGTAAAATGGTAAGTACAAGCTAGCGCACATATCAAACCAATCATGTCTTTTACGTTTTTATACAGACTGAACTAGTCAAGGTGCAATCAGGGGCTTTTTTATTGAGGCAATAAAAAAGCCTCAACATTGCTGTTGAGGCTTCGTTATGAATGGTGCCGACTGCCGGAGTCGAACTGGCGACCTACTGATTACAAGTCAACGGCTTGGTCTAGCTAAAGTCACCATTTATGCGGCTTAACCACATGAACAATGTATTGAAATACAATAATGGCCCAATCTGTTCTATCTATTGAATATTGACATGTTAGTGGTTTTTTATAATGAATCTAGCTTGGCTATTGCAATTTTTTGTTACGTAAGTAAGCTTTTTTAACAAATTGACAAAAAATCATCAAAAACAATAAATAACTAGCGCTGCCTCCGCTTGACCCTGAACTAGTTGATTTGTCTGGTTCATTTGATTTAGCAGGCGTATTGTCATTATTTTCTTGTATTTTCCCATCATCAATATAAAAATTAAAAGCTGTTGATTCAGTGATACTTTTATCATCAGAAACCAAAACTTTAATGTCAAGATACGAAGGAAGTGCTTTATCAGGTATTAAACCTTCTATAATACCAAGTGTATTAATGCTTAACCAATTTGGTGCATTAAGTAATGAAAAGTTTAAATCATCTAAATCACTATCTGATGCTCTAAAAGGAATAGATATAAAGTCGCCACTTTCGTAATACAAAGTTGCTCCCGGTGACAAAAAGGGAACTCTATTTATAAACTTATCACTGCACTGTTGCTCTAGTAAACAGACAGGATCTATTACTGTTAATTCATTTTTGTTTTCAGGAGTTAAAGTAACAAACATGATTAGATTTCCACTAGCCATCATCCTTTGATCTAAGTCTATACCTATATCAGCTGTCCCGCGTTCAATACCAGGAAATAAAGATAAGTAAGATGGTTTTTCGAGGGTTGTATCAAATATGTAAGGTTCTTCGCCTGAAACTCTTACAAGTTGTTCCTTGTTAAGCTTCTCCGAGAAATGCTTTTTAATTAATTCATAAATCCCTATGATGTAACGACCATCTTGAGTTACTTTAAAAGGATTTACAATATACCTTTTAGTATCTAAATCTAAATTATCTACTTCAATTAGATTTTTATTGTATATGGTGAATAACTTATATTGGTTTTCAATAGCATGATTACTGCCTGTGTAAATAAAAACACCATTTTTGGTTAAATACAGCTGAGTGAATTTAATATCGCCATCATAGTAAATGTTGAATTCAGTAGCTTTAGTATCTGTAGATAATGAAAAAATCTTGCTATATAAATAAAAAGGATAAAAAGTTTTGTCATATTGGTTATAACTATTTTTCCATGTCAAATCTCTAAAGGTTCTGAACAAATCGGTATTTCTGATAGCTACAGACATTTCTTTAGTGACACAGTCATATACAGTTACTTTGTCATCTTCTACAAATAAAATTTTTCCATCAGTAATCGCTTCTAGCTGCAATCGATAGTTGGTTGAGGCAATACCTTCAAATTCCACGATTTGAAATTTATCTTTTAAAATGTATACATCGTTTACGGTATGCAAACCAGAATGTTGATCTAAAGAGCGTTCAATTAAATAGGTATCAGCGCCGCATTGGTATAAACCACCATCAGAATAATCAGAAATTTCATGTTCTGTATTGTCATTGAGATTTAACCGGTAAAGAAAGTCACTCTTAAAATGTTTTGACAAATAGGCATATTCGTCATTTATATGTAATACACCACTGTATTCCGAATTATCAGTACTATCATAAATCAGTTTTTTTGATAATGTGGCTAAATCAATTTGATATAGCCAAGCACCATCTGATAAATAGGCATTTTTGCTGTTTTTCCATGTATTTGTTATAGGGCCGACTTTTAAAGATGAAACGATTGTTGTGTGCTCTCCAGTTAAACTTAAGTGAGAAATACTACCATTATCAATTCCAATACTATTTCCATAAAGTATAAGCCAACCATTATCGATAGAAATGATATTTTTTAAAGTGCCTTTATCTGTTTGGTTATTGATAGCTGGGTATGATACTGGTTTTAAATAAGTTAAGTCCTCATTGGTTTTAAATAATGTAGGGTAGGGAAAGCTTATGAAACTATGTAAATTACCATCATGAATGAATGAGTAAAAAATGTGATGATTAACCGAGGGGTCTTTGTCTGTAACTCCTAAACGACGACCTATTATTTTACTTTCAAAGCTAGATAAATCTAGTCTGAAAAGTTTGTTTTCTTGGTTTTTAACGTCGTTTTCTGAATAATCATGTTTATAGGCATAAATATAATTATCATTTATCGATATTTTCTGTATTTTACCATATGATTTTTCAGCAGCAAAAGTTATTACTTCTTTATCAAAATCTACTTGAGCGAAATTATGATATTTAAAATATTTCGTGTCTCCCCAATTTTGATCAACGAATAATATAGGTTTGCCATTTTTAACTGCGACAATGGTAAACTCTAAAACATTGAAATCATTATTAGAACTAACATCAAATTCCTTTGATGATTTGTTGTACCTATATATACATTGGCG
>NZ_JACGWF010000160.1:0-3378 GCF_014077595.1 Colwellia sp. 6M3
GGGCTAGTACCATTCGATTATCTCATGCATTGCCTTGAACAATTGAGCAAGCCAAAAATTGACATCAATTCTTTACTCCCATGGAATATAAAGCTTAGCTAAGTGCTTTCCCCAGACGTTCACAAAAGAGTGACCTCAATCTGTGATCGAGACTGGATTAACCTGACTTAATGTTTATACAGACTGGTATAATGCTCTAATTCATCGGGATTTTTAAAAAGGTCAATGACTATTGTATATGGTGGCTGATTTGTCAGTCGGACAATTAGAAAATGAGCAGATGTGGGATGTCTTCACCAAGCTCAAGGAAGTCTTTATTCGTATAGATATAATACCGCAACGTTAAGCATACTTTGTCCTAAATCAACGCTTTCACTTCAGCATCATTTCATGAGATTTTTCATCATTAAACATGATGTATTCGCCTATTTAGGGCAGAAGCTACCTAATATCACACACCATTAAAATAAAGTGGCCAATAATTGATTATAGTGGTCCGTAGCGACTGGTATTTGTGGTCCATTTGGTTGGGGCATGTGATCCTTAAGGGGCGGAATTAACAAAAAGTAACATCAAAAGAAGTTATTGGTATTTAAAGCTGCAAAAGCAGCCTTTATTATGGTTTGATTTGATTAAAAATTCTTTTCAGTGAATTCAGCCAGTGAACTTCTCTCAACTTCATCAAATATTAGAACGCTTCCGTTTTCATAGTTACGATAAATATTAACCGCAGCACTAGCACCAGAGCTTGTAGCGGTCACAAATCTATCGTCAATTTGTGCGAGATTTCCAAGCACGATGGTACGGCAGTTCTTGCCACCACGTGACAACATACCTTTCATTTGCGCACGCGTCATATTTTGCGCTTCATCTATTATTAAGACCGCGTCATCAATAGACCTTCCTCGAAAGTAAGCCATCGAAGTAAATTCAATATTAGCTCGGTCAATGATGTGCTCCACAGTCGCACGTGTACTCTTTTCATCATCATCACCATCGGAGTGCATTGAAATCAATGCGTCTGTGACACCTGCCAATAAAGGTAATGATTTCTCGGTTAGATCACCAGGTAAAAAACCAGGGTCATCATCCATAAAATCCCTACTGCGTACAACAACTATTTTTTTATATTGTTTTAATTCAAGTACTTGGTGCAACCCAGCGGCAATTGCTAAAAAAGTCTTACCGGAGCCAGCAGGTCCAAGGATGATATTTAGGTCAAAATCTGGGTCTACAAGTTGATCTAACGCAACGGCTTGTCGTTGATTTTTTGGGAGTATCCCCCAGATTTTTTTTGGTTTGCGTTGCAGTAATGTCGTAAAAATATGTTCATCGGTTACTTCTTTAATTTTCCCAATATGGCCGATTTCATCGTACCAATACATATTAGCCTGGGCTTCTTCATTAAAAACATCACGATTGAAACGGTATAGTTTTCCTGACATCGCAAAGTCTTTTTCTTCTTCGCATCTATCAAACAAGTCTCCTGAAAAGGACTGTACACCAGTATATAAAAGATCTACATCAGAAATTTGGTTATCAACTAAAACATCTTCAGCGTCTACGCCAATCGTTCTCGCTTTTAAGCGCATGTTTATATCGCGGCTAACTATAGTCACATCTTGCTTTAACTCATTTTGTAAATGTAGAGCATAATTTATAATTCTATTATCAGCATCACTTCCAATAGCGTGTTTTAACTCTTTGGCAAAATCTATCTGTGTATCAATACCTATAAAAAGCTTTCCTCGCTTTGCGGTCTCTGTTGAAGGCAGCGCAATACCTTTCTCCATTTCTTCACTCGAGTGGCCGTTGATAATATCCTCAAGCATTCGAATAACAGCACGAGCGTCTTGGGAAACATTTTTATCTGTTCGTTCTTTTAGGTTATCAAGCTCCTCTAAGACTGTTAGACAGATATATATATCGTCACGATATGCTAATAGGCTTTTTGGATCATGAACTAAGGCTGATGTATCAAGTACACGAGGGTTGCGGTTTTCATTTGAATTTTTCATTATGCTGCCTCCCCATAATTAAGCTCTACACATAGCCGTTCTATATTTTTATAAATAGTTGTTATTACCGAATAATGCACTTTTTTGGTTTTTGACAAGTCATAGGGTAAGCTGGTAGATATAGGGAATGATTTGAACTGAATTTTTGCTTTTTTAAATGAACTACAAGTTAATAAAGATATACTCCTTGTACATAAGGTCTTAACAAATTTAGTATGATTTTTATTCTTGACACCCGTTTTACCGCACCCTGCAGGGCCAGTAAGAATAACTAAATCAAGGGTCGGATCAAGTAAGGCATCCATCGCCATACCTTGATAAATATTTTTTGGATGGATTCCCCACGCTTGCTTTGCCATTAATCGTTCTCGACTCAAATCAGTTATGGCGAGGCTTTCATCATCTCCTCCGGTAATTTTTCCGGCAAAATGATCTCCTTCATCAATTAAGTATTCATTGATATAACTATTAGGGAGTAAATCGCGTTTAATATAGTGGGTAGTATTTCGGCCTTGAGTTTCACTTTCGCATTCTTTTACATGCTGCCAGAAATCACCCGTAAATTGGTGGTAGCCTTTGGTTAAAAATTGAATATCATCAATGAGTTGGTCTGTGCGGTAATCTTCAACAAAAGCAAGGCCTGCCCCTTTAGCTTTCAAACGCATGTTGATATCTTTTGTTACTAATACCACTTTATTATTAAGATTTTTTTCTTGTAGATAAATAGCCGTACTTATAATGCGATTATCATTTTCATTAAACGACAACTTAATCTTACTTTCGTCTAAAGCATAATCATTGAAAATAGATAAACAACCACTGGGGTGCAGCTCATCATTTTGCGGTAACTTAACGCCAGCGAGTACTTGTTCAGGTGAGGCATTGACTAAGGTATCTTCTAACGCTCTGATGGCAACGCGCGCATCTCGGCTCACATCTTTGTTACGATCTTTAATTGAATCTAATTCTTCTAGTACCGTCATTGGCACTACAACATCGTGTTCTTTGAAGGAGAGAAAAGCGAAGGGTTCGTGTAATAAGATGTTGGTATCTAAAACGTAAATAATGTTATTTGCTGTCATATGAAATCCTTACCTAAGTTGAAGGTTCCACAGCAATATTTGTTAGAAACAGCTGCTAGAAACCACAAAAGTTGATAACGCATCTAACCAAAATAATTTATTGATTCGTTCCTTTTATTATTGCATCTGCAATCATAAGAATAGTTTTTCTATTAAGACTATAACTACTTTACAGTTTATTTACCTGCAATCAAGCTGCTTTTTTGGATTAATTAAATACGAGCTATGAACATTATTCATACTCAAAATGCTGTCGCCATTAAAACAAAACTCTATTC
>NZ_JACGWF010000120.1:0-9518 GCF_014077595.1 Colwellia sp. 6M3
TGCTTAAACATAAAAGCCGTATTTTCACTGATACAGATACCAGTACCGAAGAATAGTATTCTAATATTAAAATAAAAAACCGCCTTTAAGGCGGTTTTTTTGTATTACATATAGATTGCTTTAACCGTTAATATTTAATTCATATTTTTCAATTAGCGAATAAAGTGTTGGTCGGGTTACACCCAATAAATCTGCAGCTTTAGACATATTACCTTCAGAAATTGCATAGGCTTTCTGAATGGCGATTGACTCAGCTTGTTCGCGAACAACACGCAAGTTAAGTGATAGCTCAAAGCTTTTGCCTTGATTATCAAAAAAGCCTAAATCTATTGCGGTTACCTGTGTGCCTGTGGTCATAATTACCGAGCTTTTCACTTTATTCTGTAACTCTCTTATATTACCAGGCCACCTGTGTTCTTTAATGGCACTTAAAGCGTCTTCAGAGAAGCTTTTAACGTTACGTTTATATTCTGCGGCATAATGTTGCAGAAAGTATTGAGAGAGGATTATAACGTCTTCATCGCGATCGCGAAGTGGTGGAATATTTAAAGTGATTTCACTTACTCTGTAGAATAAGTCTTCACGAAAAGTTTTTTCAGCAACCATTTGTTCAAGGTTTTGATTCGTTGCACAAACTACACGAACATCTACTGAAATTTCTTGTCTGCCGCCTAAACGCTCAATACATTTTTCTTGTAAGAATCGTAACAGTTTAGCTTGCAGGCTATAAGGCATATCGCCAATTTCGTCGAGAAATAATGTACCGCCTTCTGCACATTCAATTTTCCCTTTTGTAGCTTTATGTGCTCCAGTAAATGCACCTTTTTCAAAACCAAACAATTCGCTCTCTAACAACGCTTCTGGAATAGAAGCACAATTTATGGCAACAAAAGGTTTATTTTTACGGTCGCTAGCTAAGTGCACTGCATTTGCCGTAACTTCTTTACCGGTACCACTTTCGCCCAACAGCAATGCGGTGATTGATGTTGGCGCAATACGCTTAACCATCATTCTTAAACGTTCGATGCTTTCACTATTACCAATAATACCTATATCACTGCCACCAACCGATCGCATTTTACGGTTTTCTTCTTCGATAGCGGCAACACTAAAAGCTCGCGCTACAATGACATTAATAACTTCAGTTTCTATTGGCTTTTGATAAAAGTCGTAAGCACCAGCTGAAATAGCTGCCAGTGCGTTGGTTCGGTCATCATTGCCGGTTATTACAATCACTTTGGTATGTGGTGCAATAGTTAAAATTTCTTGTAAGGCTGCGAGTCCTTCTGACGCATTTGACTCGTCAGGTGGCAGCCCTAGATCTAAAGTAACGACTTTGGGCTCATAACGGCGCACCGCAGCAACCGCACTTTCACGATCGCCTGCGAGCACTGCATTGTAATCAGATAAGCTCCACTTTAATTGTTTTTGTATACCTTTATCGTCATCTACTATTAACAACTTTTCCATTCTTATTGGACCCTTATAGTAAATCTTGTCCGCTTATCGCGCCTGAAGTTCTTCTTGGCAAATCAATAGTAAACATTGTGCCTTTTTTTAGCTCACTTGTAACTTTTATAATACCGGCCATATTTTCAATAAACTGCTTAGCTTCAAATACACCTATACCCATACCGGCATTACCTTTAGTGGTATCAAAGGGTTTAAACAATCGGTTTTTAATAAACTCTTCACTCATTCCACTGCCATTATCTTCGATAATAATTCTGATAATGCGCTTTTTTTCAACTGCTGTTACTTTTATCAAGCCATCACTTGATGTAGCTTCTTTTGCATTTTGTATTAAATGATGCATAACTGATTGAAAGGATTCGTTATCAATAAAAGTAGAACAATCTCCTTCCACCTCAAACTCAACTTTTGGCAAGCTTAAGTTGCATTGATCAACTACTTTTTTAATCGTTATGGCTAAATCAGTTTGGCTATGAGATGACTGCTCGACTTGTTTTTTTCTCAATTGTGATAAAACTTTCTCTAATCTTTGTGTTGCAGACTCAACCGTTTCAAATACATCATTAATAAACTCTGGATTTTCTCGATGTTTTTCAGCATTTGCGGTAATTAACGCGAGTTGGGCTTGTACATTTTTTAAATCATGAACTAAAAATGCTGACATACGATTGAATGCATCGAATTGCTTAGACTCACTTAATTTGTCTGTTGCTTCGTATAAAGATACAAAGTTTCCTAGCTGTTTCGATATTGCAAATAATAAATCTCTATCTTCCCAATTTAAGCGTTTTAACTCTTTTTCATCAGCCAGTACAAACAAGCCATAAAAAGCTTTTCCGATAAAAATTGGCACTATTATTTGAATATTATTAGAACGAAAAAGTGCTACGTTTAAGATTAAATCAGGGTATAGCAAAGGTGATTTTTCATATTCATTTACATCAACAATCCAACCTTGCTGATGACAAAATAAACCAACTACTAGCAAGTGCTCTTCAACTTCCTCATTAATTTCCAGTCCTTGACTGTACTGAAGCTGATAGTGCTGATTAGAGAATTTTTTAATGATTGCTCCACGAGATGCTTCAACCTTAGACATCATAATTTGGGTCGCCATTTGATAATGACTTGCTCCACTTGTGGTTTCAATTTTTTCAATCAGATTTAACCACTCGTCTCGATATTCGTATTTATTGGCGAAAAAGTTTTTTGCAATAAAGACTTTAACGCGACGCCTTAAAGACTCAGTGATCAGTAAAGCAACCAGCACAATACCACTGAGCATTAAAAAGCCTATGCTAACTAAGTTGCCCCACTCTCCACCAATAAAATTAATAATATAACCGGCGACAGACATTAACAGTAAGTAAGCACCCGCTATCATCAACATTGAACTATAGAAAACAACATTACGTGAAACAAAGATACGAACTTCACCATTTTTAATGCGGCGAATACTGATTAACAGCAAGGGTGTAACAAGAAAGGCTAAATAGCCTCGGCTAAACCAGAAATCAAAGTCTATGCTATCAACCATCGTAGCTTGTGCGTAAATAACAAAGTCAAAAATAGCCACACTGGCCAGAGCAACCATTAATGGCCAAATAGCCCAACGTACTTGTAAATCAGCATTGCGAAATAGTTGTTCAAGTAAAACTAACATCCACAAATTTAAGATGATAAACAGTAAAAATATATATTCATAGGCATAGCCTAACCAATAACTGGCTAGCCAGGAGCCCAACATGAGTACTAGCCAAACACCAACATATTGTCGAACATAATAATTACTCACTAGTGCCTTAAGGCTGCGATGCTCGGTATTAAACAAAATAATTAATAATGACCAACAGGCAATTTTAAACCCGTCTACTAGCATTGCCCATTGCAGGCTGTAACCCAATTTAATTTGAAGTGCAGCAATTAAGTTGCTACTTAGCGTGACTAACGCACAGAACAAAACTGCACGTGCAACCAAGCTATGGTTGCGTGCTGCAATAATGAGAAGCGCAAATAAGGCATAAACACCTGCTGCGAGGGAGAATCCAATTAAGCCGTAAAAATCCATGATTTATTCTTTTATTATTTTAGCTGTTTCTGTTTTTGTAAATAACTCGGTCAGTATTGGCACAATAATAAAGCTCGCTATCGCCGAAATACATAAACCAGAAATAATAACCACACCTAGTGGTTGCCACAAACTGCCACCAAAAAGTGTTAGTGGTAGTAAACCGCCAATGGTAGTGATAGTGGTAAGTAGTATCGGGGTAAAGCGTGTTGAACTAGCCAATAGAATAGCTTCTTTTTTAGCTAAGCCTGTCGATAAATTACGATTGGTTGTATCGATTAAAATAATGGCATTGTTCACGACTATACCAAACAAACTAATCAAACCAATAAATGCCATCATCGAAAATGATAAATTGGTTAAATATAAACCTAAAATAGCACCTGTCATTGCGAAAGGGATAGAGGTAAAGATAATTAACGGCTGTAAAAAGGACTTAAACTGTAAAACTAAAATGGCAAAAATACCGATTGCCGTTATTAACATAATTTGTGACAAACCAGCGAACGATTCTTGTCGAGATTCTTCTTCGCCACCTAGAATGTAATACATACCTGCTGGTAATTCGTAATTATCAAGATAATTAACCACTTCACTGGTTATTTCTTGCACTGAATAACCTTGTGCAGCATCAGCAGACACTCTTGCCATGCGTAATTTTTGATAATGGAAAAAATCTGTACGCCCTTTTTGTAGTTTAATCTCAACAAATTGGCCTAATGGTATGCTTTCACCTAATTGATTCACTATCGTAATGTCAGAAAGACCATTTAGGTCGCTTTTGGGTCTCCGAACTAAAATAGGGTAGTTTTCACCATTGATGTCATTAAATTGGCCAATAAATGTGCCTGAAAGTGCGGTTTGAACGGCATTATCTAACTGGTTTATATCAATGCCAGACAAAGCGGCTTTATCATAATCTATCGCTATGGCTAATTCGGTATTAGCGATACCAATAGGGTTATCTAAATTGATGGCGCCTGATATTGATGCCATTTTAGATTGTAAGTCACCCGCAACCTTTTCAAGATCAGCCAATGATTCACTGATCAACCTAACGGTAATAGGTTGGTCGGTTACCGGGCCTTGGGTAAATTCTTTTACCGTAACTTTGGCTTGTTTCCAAGTTGAAAATTCTTTGCGTAATGACGCGACCAAGGCATTAACTTCGGCTTCTTCATATGCCTTTAAAACCAGTAGTACTTGCCCATAGCTCGATACACCACGTTTTGGAATTTCATTGTAGTATATCCGCGGGTTAGAGTTACCCACGTTTAGTGCAATTTTTTCAACATAAGGCTGGGTTTCAATAAAGTCTGTCATCGAGTGCATTACATCATTAGTGTAATCTAATGATGAGTTTGCTGGTGTTTCGACATCAATTAACAGCATTGATTTTTCAGCTTTCGGAAATAAACTTACCCCGACTTGACCAAAAAGAGAGGCCATTGCGAATAAAGCAATGAAGGCAAAGATTAGCATGATTAATTTTACATTCATTAATCGGCTGAGCCCACGCACATAGTATTGCTCAGCAAATCCATTAGCATAGTATTGTAACGTTTTAAATTTACTGGGTTTGTGGCTAAAAAATTTACTCGCAAGTAATGGAGTGAGGGTTAATGCAATGAGTAGCGAGGCTAACAACACCAGTACTACAGTTACAGGCATTGAACGGACAAAATCGCCAGTGTCGCTCGCTAACATCAACATAGGCAAAAAAGCTAACATTGTGGTGACTGTACCACTTGTTATGGCCCAACCGACTTTACTGGTACCTGATGCCGCTGCATCAGCTAATGAAGCTGAATTTTTCTTTTCACGATGAATACTTTCTGTGACAACAATAGCGTTATCAACTAACAAACCTAAAGCAATGATTAAGCCTACGATAGACATTTGTTGTAAACCAAAGCCTGCAAAGTCTAACCAGCCAATAGCCACTAAAAAAGATAACGGTATAGCAACGATAACAACAATCGCCTCACGTATACCTAAAAATATCAGCGACATAATGCCGACGAGCACTAGGCCTTGCCATAAATTATCAAAAAACCCGTTTACCCGGTTTTCAACACCATCCGACTGTTTAAAAAGCGTGTCGATTTTTATCGAATCAGGCAGGGTTTGCTTAAAAGCCAAAATTTCGTTATCAATTGCTTGGGTGAGCGCAAATATATTGGTGTTTTTTCTTTGCTCTGCAGTCAAAAATATCACTGGCTTACCATCATAGTAGGCCAGGTAATTAGCTTCTCGATTTGAAAATTCGACATGCGCAACATCTTTTAGTCTAATAATTGCACTATTATTTGAAAATACCACCGTATTATTCAATTCTTCTATTTGCTGGAAATTGCCGCTAGTTTTAACATTAAAACGCCGAGTGTTTGCATCCACAAAGCCAGGTGTAATATTAACAGCGCGTTTTTGAAGTACGCTATTAATGGTTGCGATGCTAATGCCATAGTGCTTCAGCATGGCTAGGTTTAAATCAACCGCAACAACTTGTGTTGGGTAACCCCATATATCCGCTTTTTTTACTGCTTCAATAGCTTCTAGGCGCTTTTCTAATTGCTTGGCATGAAACTCCATGCTTTTATAATCTGTTGTATCACTCCAAAGTGCCAATTGAATAATAGCTACACTGGTTGGTGTCGCTTTTAGGACTAAAACATCTTGAACACCTTCAGGTAATGTTGGCTTTACTATCGATACTGCTTGCTTAACTTCGTTGTAAGCCTCATTTGGGTCACTGCCATATAAAAAGGTTACCTCAATGCGAGCACCACCGTTTTTAATTTGTGACTCTACTTTTTTAATCCCTTCGATTTCAGCGAACTCTTCTTCGAGAGGGTCAACCACTAACGTTTCGATATCCGTTGGTGATGCGCCTGGGTAAATAATTTCAAGTAGGGTAATCGGAATATCAAATTGCGGGTCTTCTGAACGCGGCATTTGAAAATATGAAACAATACCAACAAGTACTAAGAGGACAACGATTGTAAAAGTAAACTGGGCATTTTTTATTGCAATGCGAGGGAGTTGCATAATTACTTATTCCCAATCTTAGAATAATTTTGCCAACCCGTAGTCATAATTATTAATGCTTCATCATCACGATGTGCTTTTAAGTAAACATAATCATTATCTATCTGAAACACCTCATAACTGTATTGTTTAAAATCTGTACTCTGTTGTGTTTGTGCAATAACAATGGCTTTGCCATCATCATCTACAGCGACAAGTGCTGATATAGGTAACCTATAAACAAACGTATTACTATCAAAAGCAATAGTTACACCGGCAAGTTGTCCTGCGATCATACCTGCTGATATTTTTATTTTAGGAAGTAGTACCTCTATTGTGAACAAGTTACTATTACCTTCGGCCATAGCGGGCATTTTACTTATCACACCTTCAACAATACCCACATGACTTAATGTAACGCTGACTTTTTGATTTAGTCTTACTTGTGCAACCTCTTGACCTGTTAAAGCTACTTTTACTACCCATTCAAGCTTAGCGATTGTTAAAGCTGCTTGGCCCGGACTCTGCAATTCACCTAACTCTGTGTTACGAGACAAAACTACACCTGAAAACGGTGCGTATATTTGTGCTTTTTCTAAATTGTAATGCGATGATTGATATGCAGATCGTAATACTTCAACGTCAGTAGTTGCTGTGTCTAAATCGCGCTCTGAGCCTAGATTAGCATCCATAAGTTGACTCATGCGCTTAACTTCACGCTCGGCTTGTAATAATTTTGCATAATTCGATGTTTTTTGTTGTTTCAATTCTGTTACATCAAGCGACGCTAATAATTGCCCTTTATTAAACTTATCTCCTTCATCTACTGCTAATAGATTTAGGTAGCCACTACTTTTAAAAGAAAGCGCTAATATCCGCTTATAATCTAGCTTACCGGTACGTTGTATGGTGTCGCTGTACAACTCTGCACTGATGACTTCTGTATCGTAGGACTGTGCCACCAAAGGATTCATCATTGATATAAGTAGAAAGGTAAATACAACTGAGAGAAATTTCATAATTAAGTGTTTACTTATAGGGTGTTGAGATAATAGTTATTATAGCCTTTACTTTAGGCATCTTCATGACGAAAGTACATCTTTTTCCCTAATTCTGTTGACAATGTTATGAGTAAACACGGTATTTATTGAGCTAATAGCCTAACAAAAACTAAGTATTAAAAGCACAGACAAGCATCATTTACTCACAATTTTAAAATGTAGCCAACACAAGAGAATTTGTCTTCAGAAAAACACTAATTTTATAGACATGATCAGCGTTAAACTATAGTATTTGCCGCGCTTTAATCTTTTCAAGAACTGTATATTCTATTGATGCTAGATTTGAAGTAACTCTAAGAAGTAAGTAATAAACCACCCGTAGCTCAGCTGGATAGAGTACACGCCTCCGAAGCGTGCGGTCACAGGTTCAATTCCTGTCGGGTGGGCCACTTTTGTGAGAATATAGTCATTATTTCTTTGATGGGTATTTGTTAATTTCTAGATTATAAAATTCAACATACTAAACCGTTATTTGATCTATGGCTTTTAAATTATGTATTTTAACTTAAGGGATTAGTACCGAGTAAATCATAAAAGAAAGAAGGGAAAAACAGAGGAAATCATCCATGATCAACACTCCCTGTTTTATTCATCCTTGTAGTAGCTTCTTGCCACTTTACTTCATCCTGAAGTATCCAACAAAGCATCCTGCCTCGTGTTGTTGCCAACAACAACAATACTAGATCAATATATATATAATGCAAATTTGTCGATGATTTAATTTTCAAGCTTACAAATGTGTAGCCTTAGATAACTGATAAGTCACACATAACACTACTATTTAACATCAAATATATTACTGAATCAACTAAACAAAAAGAGCTTATATACCACTTAAGAATTAGATTAAGCTGCCTTTTACCAAATAAAAAATGATTAGCTAATTTTCTTAAAACAAAAAAGACGCCGAAGCGTCTTTTTTAAGGGGGTTTCTGAAATCAGCTATTAAGGGATAATTTTCTAAGGTAAGAGTAGATACAACACCAGCACCAACAGTACGACTCTCAGCTGCGCACCAGAGGTGCTTGCGAAAATCACTAAAAACAGTCCATTGAGACTGTTTTATTAACGTATTTCCTCATCACGGAGAATCCATGAAGCTGGCCGTACTCAAAACAAAAAAGGATGCCGAAGCATCCTTTTTTTAAGTTCTAGTGTGGTCTAAAATTAAGCAATAATTTTAGATACAACACCAGCACCAACAATACGACTCTCAGCTGCGCACCAGAGGTGCTTGCGAAAATCACTAAAAACAGTCCATTGAGACTGTTTTATTAACGTATTTCCTCATCACGGATAATCCATGAAGTTGGCCGTACTGAAAACAAAAAAGGATGCCGAAGCACCCTTTTTTTAAGTTCTAGTGTGGTCTAAAATTAAGCAATAATTTTAGACACAACACCAGCACCAACAGTACGACTCTCAGCTGCGCACCAGAGGTGCTTGCGAAAATCACTAAAAATAGTCCATTGGGACTATTTTATTAACGTATTTCCTCATCACGGATAATCCATGAAGCTGGCCGTACTGAAAACAAAAAAGGATGCCGAAGCATCCTTTTTTAAGTTCTAGTGTGGTCTAAAATTAAGCAATAATTTTAGATACAACACCAGCACCAACAGTACGACCACCTTCACGGATAGCGAAGCGTAAACCTTCGTCCATCGCTACTGGGTTGATAAGCTCAACAACAAACTTCAAGTTGTCGCCTGGCATTACCATTTCAACACCTTCAGGAAGCTCTACAGCACCTGTGATATCTGTTGTACGGAAGTAAAACTGTGGACGGTATCCTTTGAAGAATGGCGTATGACGACCACCTTCATCTTTCGATAACACGTATACTTCTGATTCGAATTTAGTGTGAGGTAAAATTGAACCAGGTTGAC
>NZ_JACGWF010000104.1:0-13215 GCF_014077595.1 Colwellia sp. 6M3
GTTGGCGCCTCACTTGAGGTAATGGACCGAGATACCAAAAAAATGCGTGGCGATAAGAAGTTCATTTTCTCTAATATGAAAACACAACAAGGTCTAGCTGAGATAATTGCCTTTATTGAAAAAGAAGGCATGTTGAACGTTTAATGCTGCATAAAAAAACAGCACATAAACACATGAAACATATCTTAATATCAAAAAAATCATGAACAAAAAAATTAACAAAATAAGGATTTAATATGAAAATTTTAACACTATTTATTAGTTATTTAATACTTTTTACCAACCAAGCCTTTGCACATACTGACCACGCTTTAGGGGAAGGCTCTATTCATACTTTTTATCATAGTGTGTTTTGGACTATATTTGCCATTGTCGTTTATAAAGCATATACCTGGTTTAAACATAAGAAATCCAATAAACATTAGATATCAATTATATACCCCCCTTCTCGTCATATTTTTCTATCTAAAAAGGGCTAACATTTATAATGTCAGCCCTTTTTCTTTAAAACGCACTGTTCATATTATGAGGTAATATAAATTGCGTTAACTGCAACGCTTTTACTTCAAATGTTAAATGCTTACCTCATCAAACTGAATATAAAAACAAATCCATTATAGCGAACAACGTTACACTCATTAAATGGCTGATAATAATATTGTTTACGCTTCATAAAGACAAAACCTAACACCTGCATCATCATTTTCAATGCACAAATTCTAACATCTAACAAAAATCCAGCACTTTACACATTACCTTTTTGGCATTACATTTGGTCACATACTTATTTGCCATTTACTTTTTTTGGTAATTAAAATTGGTAATAACCAGTTGTTTTTAATATTGAGGTGAAAAAATTGTCTATCTACAAAACTCCACTATATCTATGTATTTTTATACTATTTCTTGGCTGTAAATCATCTAGTTCAGAAGATAAACCAGAGGTGGTAATCGTAGTTGAACCTCCCGTTGAAACCCCAGTTGAGCTACCAAAGCAAGATATTAGCTGTTTGGGTTTAGCAAAACTTAATTTCGGTAATGCTACAGCCACTAATGAATTAACTGATTATGTTGCTAGCCGCGTTATCGATGGTAGTTTTTTACCAGAGTCTCGCTGGTCATCACTCGAAACTGATCAACATTTAATTTTAACCTTAGCCGATTTTTCATTAGTTAAAGGTATTTCAATCTCGTGGCTTAATAACGATCAGCGAAGCTACAGTTACGACATTGAAGTATCTAAAGACAATGAAACCTGGACTAGTGTTGTAGCTAATCAAATGACCGATTCGTCAACCACCCGCAGTCAGTTCGTTGAAATACCAGAGCACTCATCACAGTATATAAAAATCATTCCAAAAGGCAGTAATATTGATAACACCAATAACATTGTTGAAGTTGAAGCGTTTGGTTGCTTAGCCGATGTAAGCTCTTCCATTGAATTAACTGACTGGTATTTAAGTATTCCTGTTGATGAAGCTACGAATACCAAAGCAGAAAGCATTTATGAATCTCGTTTGAATAATGATTACTTTAACGCTCAGTTTTTCTTTTTAAATACCGATGGTGGCTTAGTTTTTAGAGCGCCAATTGAAGGTGCTAAAACCTCTACCAATACAAAGTATACGCGTACTGAACTTCGAGAAATGCTAAGGCGCGGTAACACCAACATTAACGTTCAAGGGGTTAATAAAAACAACTGGGTATTTTCAAGTGCGCCTGATAATGATCTTGATGCAGCTGGCGGTGTAGATGGTGAGTTAATCGCTGAATTAGCGGTAAATCATGTCACTGAAACAGGCGACAAATCCCAAGTTGGACGCGTAATTATCGGTCAAATACATGCAAATAATGACGAACCTATTCGCGTTTACTACCGAAAACTACCTCAAAATAATAAAGGCTCAATTTATTTAGCCCATGAAATTGAAGGTGGAGATGATATTTATTATGAATTAATTGGTAACCGTTCACAAAGTGCAACCAACCCCGAAAACGGCATAACACTCAATGAACGTTTTGGTTATCAAATCAAAGTAGTAGGTAATTCATTAACCTTAACAATAATAAGAGAAGGTCAAGCCGATGTTTCTCAAACCGTTGACATGACTAATAGCGGCTATGATCAAGGCGGTCAATACATGTACTTTAAAGCCGGTGTATATAATCAAAATAATACCGGAGATGTTAAAGACTATGTGCAGGCAACGTTTTACAAAATTACAAATAGCCACACCGGATACCAAACTGAATAAAAATATTCGATATAAAGCTTTATTTATTTATAACGGAATTTATTTTCTACTTCATAAGTCGCTTTTATTTATCTGGCTGTTTATAAAAGTCGAGATAATTAATCGATAGGATTTTTATTGAAGATAATGAAAATATAAATTGGTAATAACAAGTAACATATAGTAAACGAATATAATTACTTATGAGTTATTTAGCACAAAAAAAATACGCGCTACACCTTCACTATAGCGCGCATAATTTTTGAACTATATAGTTTAAAACACAATAATTGGTTGACAGATTGGTAAGTTATTGTAAGTATCGGTAACAGTAATGCTTATAGATAAAATGTACTTACAAATATTAATTCTATAAACAACGATTAAAAAATATAATAAAATTTGTCGGGGAGTGACTAAAATGAAAACAAAATTGATATTGGCAATGACAAGCGCATTGGCCTTAACAGCTTGTAATGATGATAGCGTAACAGGCTCAACAGGAAATGCTGTTAGCTATGTAGAAATATCAGGAGACCCTACAACGGGAGAAACATTAACATCGACAATTAGCGATGGTAATGGTTTTGATCCGGCTAACGTAACTTACACTTGGGTTGCTGATAACAAAGTGCTTTCAGGTTCCACTTCGGGCACATACCTCCTTACAGATGCTGATGTTGGCTCTATGATTTCACTCATCGTTAACTACACAGATAATGATGGTTATGCTGAAAAAGCTATTTCAGCAGAAACTGATGTTATTGAAATTCCAGCCGTACCAAGTGCCGGTAGCGTAGCTATTTCAGGTGATGCTTATGTAGACTTTGAGCTTACAGCAATTATTACCGACGAAAATGGCTCTGGCGATACGCCAATTGTTTATGTGTGGATGGCAGATGGCGTTGCAATCGCTGATGCAACCAGCGCTTCATATACATTAACTGAAGCAGAGTTAACTAAAACAATTACTGTTTCTGCAACCTATACAGATAATGATGATTTCCCAGAAGATACCCTGTCAGACCCGACAGCACCCGTTATTGTTAAACCAGCAGATGTTGTAACTAGTCAAGTAGCTAAAATTACTGACACCATGGGTGTTGGCATTGGTGACGGCTCTACTGATACCGGTGAACTTAGATTTAAACTTAGCGATGAAAGTATTGACCCGCTAGTCACTGGCAAGTTGAGCTTATCATTTAGAAAAGAAGCTAACGCCGTTAATAATAACCCTAACGACACTGATACCGACTTTAAAGATGCTTATATAGGTATATTTGGTACTAAAATTAGTACCGGTTATGAACTTGTAGAGTTAAGAGTTAAAGAAGGTAATTATGTAATACGTGGCCAAGAAGGTACTGTTGATACTGACGCTACTTTCACAGGTGAAGAATGGGTTGATATTGATATCACTTGGGATGCAACAAATGCTAGTGCTTCAGTAGCACCGTTAATTACCCTTTCAATTAATGGCACTCCTGTTTCAGCAGACCCATTCCCAACTTATGATAGTGGAAAATCAGATGGCAGTTTAGGCACTCACTTTGAAACTATTATGAATGGTGTTCAGCATATGACATTCAGATTAGGTGACAATGACGCGACCGTTGCAACTGCATTTTACCTAGATGACATTAAATTGTATTCTGACGTTGCAGGCACAGCAGAAGTATTTGCAGATGACTTTGAAGGCTTTGCAGTCGATGACTCACTTGATACAGACAACAGTGCATCACCGTATAATAGCTCAACTAATGAAGCTGTGGTTGCAGAAGTGACAAGAGAAGGTGCTGTAGTTGCTGACCCTGCTGATCCGCCAGCCGATCCACCAGTAGATAACTTTCAAGTAGCTAAAATCACAGATACCATGGGCGTAGGTATTGGCGATGGTTCTACTGATACGGGTGAACTTAGATTCAAACTTAGCGATGAAAGTATTTCACCGTTAGATATCGGTAAACTTAGCGTATCATTTAGAAAAGAAGCAAACGCTGTTAATAATAACCCTAACGACACTGATACCGACTTTAAAGATGCCTATATTGGTATATTTGGTAGTAAAGTGAGTACAGGTTATGAACTAGTTGAATTAAGAGTTAAAGAAGGTAATTATGTAATTCGTGGCCAAGAAGGTACGGTTGATACCGATGCAACATTCACAGGTGATGAGTGGGTTGATATCGATATTACATGGGATGCCAGCAACGCAAGTGCTACTGTAGCACCGCTAATTACTTTATCGATTAATGGTACACCTGTTTCAGCAGATGCTTTTCCAACATATGATAGTGGTAAATCAGATGGTACTTTAGGTACCCACTTTGAAACTATCATGGACGGCGTTCAGTACTTAGTTTTTAGAATTGGCGATAATGATGCAACTGTAGCAACTGCATTTTATATCGACGACATTAAGCTATATTCTGATTTAGAAGGTACTACAGAAGTATTTTCAGATCACTTTGAAAGTACAAATTATGCTGTAGGTGGTTCTCTTGATACCGACAACCCTGCTTCACCTTATAACAGCTCTACAAACGAAGCCGTAGTCGCTGATAGATTATAAGTAAATAACAAGTTTAAATAGCAATATTCAAACTTGATGAAATAGCGCTAATTATAGCGCTATTTTTTTGTGAAGATTTATTGGTTAAGTCTATTTTAATAAGTATTATCCCTAAATATAAAAGGTAAACAAAATGCTGTCTCCTATTAAAAGCCTATTGAGCATTACGTTAATTTTAGCTGTAAGCGGGCAAGGTTATCTGCAAGCTGCAGAAATAAAAAACAGTCGAAATGAAACAGTATCACTCGATGCCAATGCTAGACCAGCAGATAACTTTGACTTATCAGACTGGAGCATCAGCTTACCCGTTGATACCAACAAAGATGGTATTGCTGATAATGTGCCAGAAAGTTACCTAGTGAAAGGTTTATCTATAAAGCCATTATTCTATACCGCAGATGACGGCGGAATGGTTTTTACCGCACCAATCCAAGGACCAAAAACCTCTAAAAACACTAAGTATACCCGTAGTGAATTAAGAGAAATGCTTCGAAAAGGCGACCTTAGAGTAAAAACTAAAGGTATAACCGAAAATAACTGGGTGTTTAGTACAGCAAGGCGCAATGTAAGAAAGAAATCTGGCGGAGTTGATGGCACATTAGACGCAACATTAGCCGTTAATCATGTCACCACCACGGGTGATGACAAGCAAGTGGGTCGTGTAATTATAGGCCAAATTCATGCAACAAAAGATGAACCTGTTCGACTTTATTACCGCAAGTTACCCAATAACGACAAAGGCGTAATTTACATGGCTCACGAGCCGTTAAAAGGTAACGGCAAAGAACAGTGGTATAACCTTATTGGTTCTCGTGCCAGCAATGCAGATAACCCTGAAGACGGCATTGCCCTTAACGAAGTGTTTAGTTATCGAATCAATGTGGTTGGTGACAAATTAACCGTTACCATTATTCGCCAAGGAAAAGCCGACATCGTACAAGAAGTAGATATGAGTATCAGCGGCTATGATAAAAGCGATCAATATATGTACTTCAAAGCTGGGGTTTATAATCAAAATAACTCAGGTGAACCAAACGACTATGTTCAAGCAACCTTCTACCAGTTAGAAAATAGTCATAACTAGTCAGTCGTATAATATTAGCTGTATACATAAAAAAACACGTTTAGTTATCAACTAATACGTGTTTTTTTTTGGTATCGCTATTCATTTCAGTTTACTTCGGTTATTACCTTTAAATTGAATTGCTATATTCAGTGATGTTATTCGTCATTTTACTCGTAAGAATACTCAAAACTATACAAATCAACTTAACGTTTTAAGTATTGATTAAAATCAACATCGCTGCAGCCTAATACCACTTTAACTCGATTAGACGCACCCAATTTTTTCAAAATTGAGGAAACGTGTGACTTAACCGTAGTTTCAGAAATATGTAAATTAAAGCCAATTTGTTTATTAGCTTCACCTTTCGTTAAATGTTTTAACACAATTAATTCACGGCGAGTTAATAAGGAGATATTTTCGGGGGCAACTTGAAATTCTTTTTTAGTATTAGAGTCGTTGACTTGTGAGCGCATGATATCTGACGGTAAATATACATTACCTTGAAAAACACTTTCTATCGCTTCGCCAATAACATCTTTTGAGGACGACTTAGAAATAAAACCGACAGCACCATAAGAAATAGTTTGTAATATTTTCTGCTTTTCTTGCTCTGCCGATACGATAACAACCGGAGTTGTCGGACATTCGTTACGAATATCTAACAAACCGTTAAGGCTCGACATACCTGGCATATTCAAGTCTAAAAGTATTAAATCAATATCATCATTTTCTTTAACAAATGCTAAAGTAGATTCAACGTCCTCGGTTTCATAGGTGGTTGAACCCGGAAATTTTATACCTATAATATTAACGATTGCATCTCTAAAAAGCGGATGATCATCTGCAACCAAAATTTTATACATAAAGGAAACTACCGTAAAATGAATGAGCTAGCTAACCATAGCAGGTTATTAGAAACTATTTAACCCTCCTAAAGTTGGAGAAAGCTCATCTTTTAGGTTGCACCACATTAAAATAATAAATACCAGCCGGATTTTAGAACTGGTATCTATCTTTGTAAGCCTTTTAAATGAGCCTAATCTTATGCATATTCGTTGATTAGAAAGTGATCACTGAACCAATGGCGAAGGTATCGTTATCTTCACCTATTAACGAATTAGAGACATCGGCTTCGGTATTGTTATATTCAAAAACAAGCGTTAAGCCTGGGCGCAATGTTCTAAAGTAGGCAACACCGGTATTAGTATGTGTTGCATCTAACACACTGCCAGTATTTTTTACTTCAGATTCACCGTAAGTTACTACAAAGCGATTTGCTTCCATCGTGTAAGACGCTTGCATTAAGTAACCGTCAGATTCAATGGCATCGTTACCAACAATATTATCTAGTCCGGCAACATATCCTAAACCTTCTGAGCTAAAGCCTGAGGCTGTAATTGATAAACCGCCAAACTTAATATTAGCACCATAACCTATACCTGACTGATCTTGTTCTGCACCGCCAGCTTCACTCGACTGCGTAACACCACTTACCCATGCTTTTAGTGTTGTATCATCAATACTGGTTGTGTACATCAGTTCAGCTTCAAAGCGAGGTAAGTCTTCTGAAGAATCAGCACCAGTTTTATTAGGATCCATAATACCAACCGCTAATTTAAAGCCATTCATATCTGGCGAACGATAGGTAATTTGTGACTTTGGTGCAGGATAAGTATAACCGGTACTGATATTACCAAACGAAACATTACCACCATCAACCAAGCCAAAAAAATCTGACGTTTGGCCATAACCTAACAATAATTCATCACCTAAAATATTAGCTCTGTTGAAAAGGCCAAAATCTTTACCTAATAAAACTTCACCCCAATCACCGCTCACTGTGCCGTAGAACTGTCTTACGTCAATCAAAGATCCGGTACCTAAGTCGGCAGGTGATGCATCGCGGCTTTGGTCAGAGTCATTAATAGAAACCCAAAACGAAGAGCGCATACCAATTTTTATATCAGACAATTGGTTAGAAAAATTAAAACCAATATTATTAGGCAAGAAACCCATGCGAACACGAGACTGGTCGCGGTCACTCACGTTACCGCTAGCATCTGTAGCTTCAACCGAGCTGTTTACATAGAATACATTTACTAACCCGTCAGCACTAAATGACATACCGTCATTTTCATAAATTTCAACAGCGGCGCTGCTGTTAAATGCGGTCATAGATAATGCGGCGGTGATCAAGCTTACTTTAAATAGTTTAGTCATTTCATGCTTCCGGTTTTTTATTATAAATGTGTAGTTATAATAAAAAAATCCCCAGTAAATAAAATGAGTCAACTTAACCAAATAAACTGCCCTTTAGTCGTAAGCGAAAGGTGTAATGCTTTAGGATGATCAAGGAGGATAAAATTTTATCTAATGCCTTTAGTTAGCTATGTTATAGCTGGCTAAAAACCATGGCAGGATGTAATAAACAGGTTTAACATTATTAATATTAGCCAGCAAAATTGATTACACTAGCTGCTGTTTTTATTTAACTTTTTTAACCTTTACCCTTATTGATGTAGCGAATGGCAAACCGCACTAACAACCAAGTAGAAAGCAAAATAATCGGTACCGCAAACCCTTTTACCATCACTTTATTAACCGAAAATCCTGACAGCTTCATTGCATTTAATACATAATCTAGCAAGCCCATTAAATAGTAAGCCATTGCAGCAATCGAAACCCCTTCAACCATTTGCTGCAGACGCAATTGTACTACACCACGTTGATTGATAGCCGAAAGTAGTTGTTGATTTTGTTGCTCAATGGTTAGGTCAACTCGAGTTCTCAATAAGCTACTTGCGCGAGCAATACGCCGAGTTAGGTCCTCTAATCGAACAGACAGTGCCTGACACGTGCGAATACCTGGGCTTAGCCTGCGGGTAACAAATTCATTGATTCGTTCAGTACCAGCGATATCAGTCTCTTTTAACTGCTTTAATCGAGAACACACTAATTCATAGTAGGCATTGGTGGCACTAAAACGGTAGCTAATATCAGCAATAAGTTGTTCAGTTTTACCTGCTAGCTCTGAAAGTTTGTCGAGCATTTCGCCATCATTAACTTTATCGCTATCCGCCATTTGCTGATTGATGGCCACTAAATCGTTTTCCATTTTCGCCACTTTATGCGATAACGAACGAGCAATAGGTAAACTGAGCAACGCCATCATTTGGTAAGTTTCAATTTCTAACATTCGTTGTATCAAGCGCCCTGCTTGGTAACTATTGAGCAACTTACTTTGAATAAGAATGCGGCTAAAGCCATCACTGTGTAACTTGAATGAAGTATAAACATTGGCGCGATCCCCTGCGACATTACTACCGAGTACTTGGTGCCCTTCAAAGGCATGATAAAGCGCTTGCTCCGAAATTTCTGCTTCGTGCATCACTAAATTTACCGCGCTTACAAGCTCACCTATAATATTATCAAACCACTCTTGAGGTAAAAACTCAGTTGCATAACCATCAAAAAGCGACTTACCCAGCCCTTTGCGAATAAAGCTATAGCTTGAAAACTCCAGATGACGTTCCCAACGAAGCTCAAAACCACCAAAATCTTGATAATAACAACTTGCCTCACATGTTGGAGGATTAACATTGTAGCGTTGACATAAGGTGTATATTTGCTGATATTCTAAATCACGCTCCTGCTCGGTTATTCGCACAGCCAGATGGGTAATTGACGTGGGCACATTTACTTGAGGAGATGGTCTATTATGAAGCTCTTGCGATATTTGCTGTCGCAATGGTGAAACCACAATATTGGCTCGCTCATAATTAACGGCGTTAGCGTTTGCTGTTAATAAGTTTGGGTGCACTGATTTTCTCCAAAAAATTTAAACAATTCGTTCAACCAGCAAACTATAAGCGTTTTGGTGCATGACAATATGCCACGTATAAATCATGAAACAGTACGGCCAAACTAGAACCGTACTGTTGAGACTATCAATATCCATTTGCTAAAATTGATGGCTAAAACTTATAATTAAAATGAGTAGTTAAAATCAGTAGCTAAAACTGATAATTAATACTGACACTCACAGAGCGCGGTCTAGATGGACCAACAAAGTATTCATCAAACTCTGCATCTGGATAAATTTCCTCTAACACCTCATCTGCCTCACCGTAGGTGCCAAAAGTGTCAAATTGACGATCAAAAAGATTATCGACTTTAGCTGACAAACGCAGTTGTTGAGTGATCTGGTAATTAAAATAAATATTAGTCACCGCATAAGATGAAATTTTTTTATTCTCATTCGCTTCATCGCCACGATAATATGATGAAGACGCATACAACATCTCAGTGCCAATATTTAGCGCATCATTAAACTGCCAATTTGCATGAAACTTGAATTGATGTTGCGGTTGGCCGGGAATATTGTCACCCACATTAACTTGTCTATTTGCACCTAGAGGATTTACCGGGCTAAAAGAGACAAAAGGCGATTCAAAAGTAGCATTTAAATAGTTATAACTCGCCCCAAAATCAACTGAGTTAACTTGGGTAGAAGCTGATAATTCAATACCTTGGCGTTGGGTTTTATCAAGGTTTATAAAATAACCTTGGTTTGATTTATTACCCGCTTGTTGAAATATAATATCTTGATAGCTCATGGTTGAAAATACAGTCGCTAAAGCAGAGAAATTATCGTTTTTAAAGTGTAAAGCAGCTTCGATTGTTTTCGCCACAACTTGCTCAAGCGGCGGATCGGCAACAAACGCATTAGGCAATTTACAAGGATCTTCTTCATCTGCACAACTCAGTTCGGCAGGACTAGGGGCGCGTGATGATTCGCTGTAACTTAGCTTAACGCTATATTCAGGTGTTAAAAGATAGTTAACTGAAATAGCCGGGTTAAAGCGGTTAAAGTAGTGCTCGCCATTCAGTGAACCAGGCCCGGTTTCAATCTGATCTTGCATACTTATGTGAGTACGATTATATCGACCAGCAAGGTTAACGGTTAAATCTTCCCCAATCGCTAAAGTATTTAAGAAGTAAAAGTAATGCTGTATATTGCTAACTTCTAACTGAACACGCGACTCCATATCGTATAAACCAATGCCTGTTACCGAGCGATCATCAGAAATTGTATCGTTATGCAGCACCGCGAACTCGGTGTCACTTCTAAAGCTGATATCCGCTTTATCAATGCCTAGTCCGAAAATAAATTCGTTATCTAATGCGGCATGATCATCCGTTGCGTCAAAATGGCTTAAGCCTACCCATTGCAAGGCTGCACCGTAACTTTCGTTATCAGTAAAACCGGTATTATAAGTACCATCAACATCGTCTGCATCAATATCACGTAGCTCACTTAACCAAGTGTCTTCATCAAAGCCAACAAAATGAACACGTTCTAACTCATCATTTTCATCTTCTTCACACAAACTATATAGTGCGCCAGATTCACATTCTTCATAATCGCTGTCGTCACCATTAATACTGTTAATTTTGTTCTTACGATAATAAACATTACCTTGCCACGACATTTGCTGGTTAATAACACTGTCAGACTTAAGACTAAATTGCTGAAACCTTGTATGAGTTTTATCAGGTTGGGTGTAAATGGCACTTCTGCCCGCTAATTCGGCTAATATTTCAGGCACAGCGCCATTGCCTAGCAATTGGTTATTATTAGCAGAGTAAGTAAAATCAACAGTACGGTCTTCATCTGCATAACTTAATGTTGCTAAAAATTGCTTTAATTCACTTTCTGAGTAATCTCGCCAACCATCTTCTTGGTATTGGTTAGCAACAATATAATAAGCCCAGTTTCCCTGATTACCACCAGACTGCACGGTAAATTGCTGCTGTCCAAAGCTACCAAAACGTGCTTCAAGCTCATGCTTTGTATAACTAAAACCATTTTTAGTGGTCAGTGCCAACGCACCACCTAAGGTATTTTGCCCAAACGCAGGGTTTGAACCAGAAAATAACGCTACTTTATCAAGCGCTGCAAGCGGAATTAAATCCCAGTTTACCGTATCGCCAAAGGGTTCATTGAATCGTACCCCGTTAAGATAAACAGAAATTCCTTGAGGTAAACCTAATAAAGGCGAAGCGGTAAAGCCACGGTATTGCACATCAGGCTGAAAGGGATTGTTTTGTATGTCGTTAATATGCAGACTTGTTAGCTTATTTTTCATGTGCTCAGCTAACGAAATAGCTTGAGATTGTGCTAGAGATTCAGCATTAATTGTTTGAACACTACCAAAGGTACTTTCTTCAGCAAGGTCATTAGTGGAAAGTGGTGTTTGTCCATATATACTAATATTTTCAACACCGTTCATATCGTCCCCGAAAGCAGGGAGTGAAGCACAAATAAATAAAAAAGCTAACGTCCGTTTCATAACAACTCTCAAAATAAAATGAAGAGCGTTTAATGTAACCTGATGGCTAAATTAATCAATATCACCTATAAAAAAATAGAAACGCAAATGCAAAATAAAAAACTTAAAATCAATAACTTAACAAAGTTAAATCTAAGCTCCATCCTGCTAAAGTATGACTAATTTACTCCCCTGTGTTTATACGTATATCGTGATGAAAAATGACAACTTATCCATATTATTAGAATTTAGTACGCCTAAATTCTAATTTCACTTATCTGAATGGTCGGTTGTACATTGGTAAAGTTAGCCAGGTCAGCCAGTATAGCATCGGCATTAGGACCAAAAGCTTCTTGAAACTCCTCTACTGAATTAAAGGTCAAATGACCCATAGCAATAAATGCGGGTAGTTCACCAGGTGCACCACCAGCCAATCCATAATCGACAGCACTCACTTTTAAAGCATCGCCTAGCAACTCAATTACCAAAGGAATATGTGTATTACAGTAGTATTCGATATCGAATTTTACACTTGGAGAGTTTGGGTACATTACACTAACTTTTATCATTATTTGGATCCTTAATATTTAGCTTTAAATCAGTTTTTTAATATTATCTAGTCACAATAATAGGTTAGAAATTGCATATTAATTTGTCTAGAGCCATTAAACTTTGTTTTATTTTCGCTTGACTGGAATATGGTTTTTAATTTCCATATAAACGTTTTTATACCTTCGACATTGACAGGATATGAGTATGACCTAGTGAAAAATATGCCTCCTTAGTATGATTTATAAGATACTTAAGAACTTGTTTTAAAGCATAAAGGCTATTATGGATAATTACATCAGAGGTAAGTGGCGTTATTAAACCAGTAAATTTTTAATATTGTGATAAAAATTTTAATATCTTAAGCGGAGTTATTAGTGCAGTTTCCGTAAAGAAGTATGAAAAATTCATATATGACAATACATTGAAGCTTGCTTCCATGGAGAAAGTAACTATTTAGAT
>NZ_JACGWF010000200.1:0-718 GCF_014077595.1 Colwellia sp. 6M3
AAGTGGAATATGCTTATCATCATTTCTAATCGCAAGTGGTTCAGGGCTTAAGCATTGCCTTAACTTAATACTTGTCATACCACAGCGCTCCCCTTCTTGAGATATTAATGAGGCATTAAACTGTCCAACCAACATATTGTATTCATCAGGGGCTAAAAGTTGCTTTGTACCTGCGCCAAATTGCTTTCTTAATGCCTCTTCTTCTATAACTAAATTATCTATTTCAGTTTTTGGTAAATGAAATTGGCTAAAGTCGAGTGCGTCATGTGACAGCATCGCTAATAATAGAGAAAATTCGCCACGGCGATTTTCATGCACACTATTATTGAGCCTACTGTTTAACTGACTCTCTGTGATTAACAAATCATCTATTTGCATAGTCTTTAGTCGATTGTGGTAACTGATAGATATTTATCGGCTTTATTTCAATTTTCTTTAGCTTTTTTCTTTACTTAAATACGCAATTTGCTATTATCAGCGCCGTTGCATTGGAGGGGTTCCCGAGCGGCCAAAGGGATCAGACTGTAAATCTGACGGCTCAGCCTTCGCTGGTTCGAATCCAGCTCCCTCCACCACTTTTCTTACCGCTAAGTTAAGTGGGGCCAAATGTAACAACATAGTGTGGAGGGATTCCCGAGCGGCCAAAGGGATCAGACTGTAAATCTGACGGCTCAGTCTTCGCGCTGTCTCTGATCCACATCAGACGACTCCGAAGCAA
>NZ_JACGWF010000247.1:0-261 GCF_014077595.1 Colwellia sp. 6M3
CGAGTCTAAAAATTCAGTTGTCCTAGTGACACATTTATGTGTCCCCATCGTCTAGAGGCCTAGGACACCGCCCTTTCACGGCGGTAACAGGGGTTCGAATCCCCTTGGGGACGCCACTTACTATTTTTATAGTGAGTGTAGTGTTATTAAGAAAGCTCGCCTGAAACGAGTCTAAAAATTCAGTTGTCCTAGTGACACATTTATGTGTCCCCATCGTCTAGAGGCCTAGGACACCGCCCTTTCACGGCGGTAACAGGGGTT
>NZ_JACGWF010000107.1:0-11906 GCF_014077595.1 Colwellia sp. 6M3
ATACTCGAGAGACTTTAATCATTTGATTTCTTTACCTAGCAACAACATAATAAGGAATCGCACAATAAAATTAAAATAATATGACTAAAAAAAAGCAAGCAAGTTTAACCACTAGAATTGTAACCGGTATGGTTGCAGGTATTCTCGTTGGCACAATTTTACAATGGCTAATGCCTGACGGCTCAGATTTAGTTATTCCTTTATATCTATTTGATTTTTCAATACGCGGCTTTTTTGTAGACGGTGTTTTTGAGGTCATCGGACAAATATTTATCGCTAGCTTGCAAATGCTGGTAGTTCCCTTAGTTTTTGTATCTTTAATTTGTGGCACCTGTTCACTAAAAGACACCACTAAACTGGGTAGAATTGGTGGTAAAGCCATTGGTATGTACTTATTAACAACCGCTATTGCGATCAGCTTTGCCATGAGCTTAGCCTTACTTGTTAGCCCTGGTGAAGGGGTTAATATGGTAGCCGGTACAACCTTTACTAGCCGTGAAGCGCCTTCGCTAGCACAAGTTCTTATTCAAATGTTCCCGAGCAATCCATTTGCAGCCTTTGCACAGGGTAATATGCTGCAAGTGATAATTTTTGCCTTATTATTTGGTATCGCTATAGCACTTTCAGGTAAAGCGGGCGATCGCATTGCTGCTATGTTCGAAGATATGAGTGTTGTTGTTATGCGCCTAGTGACTATCTTGATGAACATTGCACCTTATGGTGTATTTTGTTTACTGGCCGGTTTGTTTACCGATGTATCACTCAGTACTTTTGGTAATTTAATCGAGTATTTCTTGGTAGTTGTGTGTGCGTTATTACTACATGCCTTTATTACTTACCCTGTTTTACTCAAATTACTTACAGGCCTAAATCCACTAATTTTCTTAAAGAAAATGCGCGACACCGCCATTTTTGCTTTTTCAACGTCTAGTAGTAATGCAACGCTACCTATTACATTAGAAACAACCACTAAGAAAATGGGTGTTAAAAACTCTATAGCGTCATTTACTGTGCCATTAGGCGCAACAATTAACATGGATGGCACGGCTATAATGCAAGGGGTTGCTACCGTATTTATCGCGCAAGTATTTAGTCAAGATTTAACACTTTCTGATTACTTGATGGTGATATTAACGGCAACACTTGCATCAATTGGTACCGCAGGTGTACCGGGTGTTGGTTTGATTATGCTCGCTATGGTACTTGAGCAAGTAGGTTTGCCTGTTGAAGGTATTGCACTGATTATTGGTGTAGACCGCTTATTAGATATGACCCGTACTGCGGTTAATGTTACCGGTGATAGTATGGTGACCGTTATTGTTGGTAAGTCTGAGGATCAATTCGACGAAGCTATATTTAACGACCCAGATGCCGGTAAAAACATCGAAGATATCGACTTTCATCATTTAGATAAAAGCTAATATTATTCATTAAATTTTCTATCAAAAATGGCGCTAATTAGCGCCATTTTTTACGCAAACTCTTTACCGATTTTTATTTAACCCGTAATAAGAGGCTCAAAACTTTTAACTAAATCATCTATGCCTTTCATTTGTGCTAAATATGGCTCTAGTTTATCTAGCGGTAATGCACAAGGTCCGTCACACTTAGCTTGTAACGGATCTGGATGTGCTTCGATAAATAAGCCTGCAATACCCAATGCCATACCACTACGGGCTAACTGTGCGGCTTTAGCGCGACGTCCATCAGCAGAATCAGCTCGACCACCAGGTTGTTGTAATGCATGTGTAGCGTCAAAAATTACCGGTGCATAGTCTTTCATCTCATCCATGGCTAACATATCAACAATTAAATTATTATAGCCAAAACAGCTACCTCGTTCACAAAGAATAATATCTTCATTACCCGACTCAGCAAATTTCTTAATAATATGGCGCATTTCGTGCGCAGCCAAAAACTGAGGCTTTTTCACATTAATAATTGCACCCGTTTTAGCCATAGCTACAACTAGGTCAGTTTGACGGGCTAAGAATGCGGGTAATTGAATAATATCAGCTACCTCAGCAACAGGTGCGGCCTGATAAGATTCGTGCACATCAGTAATGATAGGGACATTAAAGGTTGATTTTATCTCTTGAAAAATCTTTAAGCCTTCATCTAAACCTGGTCCTCTGTAAGAACTCACTGATGAACGATTAGCTTTGTCAAACGAGGCCTTAAATACGTAAGGAATGTTGAGCTTTTGAGTTACTTCAACATAATGCTCGGCAATCGTCATCGCTAAATCGCGTGATTCAAGTACATTCATGCCACCAAATAATACAAAAGGTTTATCGTTTGCGATATCAATATCGCCAAGTGAAATTAATTGTTTTGTCATAATATTTCCAAAAATATTTTATAGGTTAGTCGCTATTAGCTACCAACAATTCTTAACAATTGGCCACATAACCATGCCATGTAAGTACCTAGAGCATAACCAAAAACAGCAAGTAAAACCCCGACAGGTGCAAGTGAAGGATGAAATGCCGATGCTATTACTGGCGCTGATGCTGCACCACCAATATTTGCTTTACTGCCGACGGCTAAATAAAATACCGGTGCTTTGATAAATTTACGCACGGCGAACAATAATATTACGTGTACTGCCATCCAGATTAAACCAATGACCATATATTTAGGCGCTTCAACAATTTGTGTAATATCCATATGTAAACCGATAGTCGCGACTAAAACATAAAGAAAACTACTACCTACTTTTGAAGCACCCACAGATTCTAGCTTCCTCACTTTCGTAAAAGAAAGCGCAAGTCCGATGCTGGTTACTAATACAATAATCCAGAATAATTTGCTGTGTAAGCTAAACTTCTTTAGTTCAGGATAATTGTTTTGAAAAAATGGTACTAAATAATCTGCCGCTAAATGTGCTAATCCGGCTGCGCCAAAGCCAACGGCTAGAATAAGCATATAATCTTTTAGCTCAGGCTGTTTTGAATTCTCTCGAGTCTCTGCCTCAACTTTTTCAATCAAACGGTCAATACTCGAGGTATCTGCTCCATTTTTTGCATCGATACGCTTATGGTTCGCTGCCATATAAAGCAAAACGGCCATCCAAATATTGGCGACAACAATATCAACCGTTACCATGATGGTAAATATTTTACCGTCAGCACCGTATATTTCTTTCATGGCTAGCATATTTGCGCCACCACCAATCCAGCTCCCCGCTAGAGCTGCCATACCGCGCCATACTGCATCAGGTCCTGTTACACCAATTAACTCAGGCCATACCGCTGAAACAATTAACAAGGCTATTGGTCCACCGATGATAACCCCGACAGTACCCGTTAAAAACATAATAACGGCTTTACTACCTAAACCTGCAATTGCTTTAATATCTATACTCAGCGTTAATAAGACTAAACAAGCAGGTAATAAGAAATACTTTGCGACTTCATCAACTTGGCTAACGTCGGCACTGACAATACCAAAGGTATTTAATAACGAAGGCAATAAGTAGCACATCAATAATGCTGGTACATATTTATAAAATGAACGACAAGTAGCATTACTGCTATTTGAAGTATAAAAAACAAAGCCTAATATTAGCGCTAAAATTCCGAGTACGGTGGCATCATTTGTGATCAATGGCGCGTTTGCCAAGACTGTTTCTTGCATTACTTATCCTTTTAATTTACTGAATTTACTTTGTTATTATTTTTATATTTTATTGCTAACAGGTAAATTTTATTAGTGCAGTATCGTATCTGAAATTGAAATTTTATCTAGTTGCAGCTTTAATAATTGTGCTGCTGGATCTTTTGGGCACTGCTCAACAAAGTATTGATAGTCATCATAAGCCACTTTAAAACAATCAAGTTGGTGTAATAAAAAACCACGATCACGACGTTCAAAAGGGTCATTTGGATTCAGATCTAACAACATATCAACACATTTTAATGCCTTATCGTATGATTGTTCACGGATAAATGCGGCTTTAAGGCTGGAAATATGTTCTAACACCAAACTTTCTTGTTTCATTATATCTAACGTTACTTCAAATGGGTCGCCTGAAATTTCATTCATGCGAACATCGAGTTCATGCCAATTTAAAGACTCACCAGTGACGGGATCAAATATAATGGCATAATTATCATCACATATAATTCTCAACATGGCTTGCTCTGGAACAAAAACAATGTCGGCTTTGCAGTCGCAGCTATTGGCTACATAAGCGATAAGCACGGCTTTTAAAATAGGTGAAATTAGCTTATGCGTTAACGCCAACGACGTTTGATATGAAATGACAGGCCAATTTTGTTGCTGATTATCAATAAAGAGTTGATCAACAAACAAAGCATTAATTAATACTTCAGCCCGCTCAACAGGTTCTTTCACTTCATCAGTTTCAGCTTGGCAATAGGCTACTAGCTCATCCAATTCAGATTGAACCGTAGCTTTTTGACCAAAAATATACTCTTCTACTAACAGAAAAGTTTGTAATAATTCATTTTTCTCAGATTTAATTTCTGATAACAACAATTCGTTCATGCATTCTCTATTAATATTTAATGCTTAATTTAACGGCTATAAGCCAGCTAAAAATACGGTTTCCTTACTGATGGCGATGCGTACAATTAGCATTACCCAACCTATTGCGCCTAAAAACCCAATAATTTGCATAGTACGATTACGCGCCAACTTTAAGGTGTAATAACCGGTAAAAATATAAGCAAATACGGCAAATATTTTTTCGGCTAACCATAATTGTTCCGCGGGGTTTATTGACAGTTTAATCGCTAAAGCAATACCAAGACCCAGCAGTAAGGTATCGATAATATGTGGGGCAATTTTCAGCCATTTCAATGATAGTTTATTTGAATTTGCTAAGGTTAATGCAAATCGAAAAGTGAACAGTAAAATACTGATCACGGCAACAGTCATATGTAAATGTTTAAGCATAATGAACTCCATTTAGTTTATTGTTATTTTTTATTTTATACTGAGTAACAAGCGAAAGTAATGCGATCGTTGTTACTATAATCTTTTACTGTTTGTATTTCACAGTAAGCTAAGTCAGCTAATATTTTTTTTACCGCAAGACTTTGTTCAAAGCCGTGTTCGATATATAAAAAACCACCCGGTTTCAAATACTTCCTAGCATTTATCGCTATAATTTTAATATCTGCTAAACCATTATCTGCGGCAACTAAAGCTGTTTTTGGCTCATATCTAACATCTCCTTCGTTTAGGTGATGATCACACGCGTCAATATATGGAGGGTTACTCACGATAATATCAAAACATTTATCAGAAGAAACGTTATTAAACCAATCACTTTGATAAATTTGAACGTGAGCCAAATCTAAATTTTTAGCATTGCGCTGGGCAAGTGCTACTGCATCGTGGCTAAAGTCTATTGCCTCAACTTTCCACTGAGGTTTTTCTGATGCTATCGCTAATGCAATAGCCCCAGTGCCAGTCCCTAAATCCAAACAATATAGGTTTTCGTCTACATGTTTAGTCAACACAGATTCAACCAATACTTCGGTATCAGGACGAGGAATTAAGGTAGCTGGTGACACTTGCAATGGCAAAGACCAAAACTCGCGTAAGTTGACAATATAGGCAATAGGCTCACCCGCAACTCTGCGCAACATTAACTCAATAAAGTGTTTGGCTTGTATTTGAGATAATTTATATTCTGGCCAAGTTAATAAATAGCTACGCTCTTTATCAATAACAAAACCAATTAATATCTCAGTATCTAGCTTTGCACTATCAGACTGTGGCGACAAAAGTTGCTCACCGCGAGCAATTAATTTAGCAAAGGTCATCGAAGATACAAGTTCAACCGATAACCCATGCGTTACTTCAGGTTCAATCACTAATGCTGCTCAGAAAGCTCTGCCAACAGATCAGCTTGGCTTTCTTGCATAATTGGCTCAAGTATCAAGTGTAAGTTACCTTCCATAATTTCGTTTAAACGATAAAGTGTAAGGTTGATACGGTGATCACTCATACGCCCTTGTGGAAAGTTATAAGTACGAATGCGCTCAGAGCGATCGCCACTTGCCACTAAATTACGACGAGAAGATTCTTCAGCACTGCGACGTTTTTCATCTTCTGCTTGTTGCAGACGTGCTTGAAGCACGGACATAGCTTGCGCACGGTTTTTATGCTGTGAGCGTTGATCTTGACATTCAACCACAACGCCACTTGGAATATGGGTAATACGAATAGCTGAATCGGTTTTGTTAACGTGTTGTCCACCCGCTCCTGAAGCGCGGAAAGTATCAACTTTCAAATCAGCTTTATTGATTTCAATCGCTTGCGATTCTGGAATTTCAGGCATAACAACTACAGTACACGCCGAAGTATGTACACGACCTTGTGATTCTGTTTCAGGTACACGTTGCACACGATGACCGCCTGATTCATATTTCATTTGGCCATATACGCCAACACCGTTAACTTTAACGACAATTTCTTTAAAGCCGCCTTGCTCACTGATATTGGAGTTCATTAATTCAATTTTCCAACCTTGCTTTTCAGCGTAGCGGCTGTACATACGGAATAAGTCACCTGCGAAAATAGCAGCTTCATCGCCACCTGCACCAGCGCGAATTTCAACAAAGCAATTATTATCATCTTTAGGGTCACGAGGTAATAACAAAACTTGCAGTTCGCCAGTCATTTCTTCTACTGCTTTCTTAGCCGCTTTAAACTCTTCTTGCGCCATTTCACGCATGTCAGGGTCTTCATCTTTAAGCATTTCTTCCGCTGTAGCAAAATCATTTTCAGCGTCTTGGTAGGCATGAAAGGCAGTAGTAACTACTTCTAATTGCGAGAATTCTTTCGATAAAGCTTGGAACTTTTCTTGATTGGAAATAGTTTCAGGATCAGACAATAACGCTTGTACTTCTTCAAAGCGTTCGACAAGTATCTCAAGTTTTTGGTAAACAGATTTATTCATTAAATGATCTTATATAGTCAATAATTGATGAATTACCCGCGCATTATATTCGACTAAGACGATAATTAGCAGTAATTTATACAAAATGGGGAAATAAATACCCAATAGCGTGTTAGAGAAAGTTTACTTTAGTTATAAGCTAATTAGCGAAATACCAAGCATGAAAAGTAAATAGTGGTAAATGCCTAATCGTGAGAAGTTATTAACTACACATTTAATGGCAATAAAATGCAGTATGTGCGAATACTAGCCTTGTCGCTATTCTTTATGGCTAATATCAAATATATCACGCAGATATACCAGTCTATCTAACTGACCGCCCTGGGCAGCAGATTGAATAGCGCTAGTCGGTGCATGCATAAATTTGTTGGTTAACTTAGTGGCAAGTTCGGCAATAACAGCTTCTGGATTTTTATCTGCAGCTAATTGTTGCATCGCTTTTTCAAGCAGTTGGTCGCGATTTTCTAAACACTGTTTACGGTAAGAAATCACCGTATCTTGCGTATTTAATCCTCGTAACCAAGACATAAAGCTAGAAGACTGATCTGATACGATACCTTCAGCTAACACCGCTTCTTTGCGACGATTATCTAAATTTTTAGAAATAATATTTTGTAAATCATCAACCGTGTAAAGAAACACATCTTCAAGATCAGATACTTGCTCTTCTATATCGCGAGGTACGGCTAAATCGACCATAAACATCGGTCGGTGCTTTCTTTTGGTTAAGGCTTTTTCAACCATACCTTTACCTATAATTGGCAAAGTACTGGCTGTTGAGCTGATAACGATATCTGCACTAGCCATCATTTCAGGGATCTGTGCAAGCGTTATAACATCTGCACCGAATTTATTCGCCATATTTTCAGCACGACTAAGTGTGCGGTTAGCCACGGTTATATGACCAACGTTGTTTTCATATAAATGCTTAGCAACGAGTTCAATGGTCTCGCCAGCGCCCACCAACAACACTCTGGTTTTGTCTAGACTGGCAAAAATATGTTTGGCTAAATTAACCGCAGCAAATGCTACCGATACCGCACTAGCACCTATTTCCGTGTCTGTCCTAACTTGTTTAGCAACCCCAAAGGTTCGTTGAAACAGTCTATCCATGACTAAAGACATTGAACCTGCGGCTTTAGCTTGTTTATAGGCTTGTTTCATTTGCCCTAATATTTGTGGTTCTCCAAGTACCAGAGAATCTAAACCACAAGCAACACGCATCATATGATTAACGGCATGCTGATCTGTATGCCAATATAAACTAGGAGAAATGGTAGAGGCAGGTACATTATGATGCTGCTCTAACCAACGTACCAACCGCTCTTGAGTTAACGTAACATCACCATCTTGTACTATATATAACTCAGTACGATTACAGGTAGATAAAATCGCAGCCTCTTTGCAGTCTACTGAATGTATCAGTTCCTGCAAGGCTGAGCTCAAGTTATCAGGGTTAAATGATATTTTTTCCCTAACGGCAACCGGAGCGGTTTTATGATTGATACCTACTGCAACTATCGACATGTGAATATAATGAGTCCAAAAAGGGTTAATGACCGAAAGAAACAAGGTGAGTGGTCAATATTCTTGCAGTTGATTATACGCTTAAACTGCCTAAATTGTGGTTAAATATAAGCTTGTAAAAGCTATTTCATATAATTATCCACGAGATTTTGAAAAAAACCTATGATCTATGATAAAAAATCGCGATAATTTTACGTAAAACTAGCTTAAATTGAAAGCATGTACGTTATATGTTTTCGTTATTTGTTATTGTTACTACGCTTAGCGCTAAATTAATGCCTTTCAATAACCACAGGAATACTATGTATTGTAAACAGTTCATTATACTATTTTTTATCAGTATATTAAGTGCTTGTAGTAGCATTAACGATATACCTGTTGAAGGTAATCAAGTAAACCAAGATATTGAAACGCGTAATAAACAAGTAGCTGCACTCAATGAATGGACTATTACCGGAAAAATAGCTTTTATTAATAGCCAACTGCGCCAAAGTGCAACTTTATACTGGCAAAAAAATGAAGCTGAAAAAGTTGAATCATTAAATTTATCAACATTATTCGGCATAAAAGTATTAGAACTTGAACAACGCCAAGATAACTTTACTTTAGAAGTTGACGGTAATGTCTATGACACACAAAATTTAGACGCTTTAATTTATTCCCTTACAGGCTTGAACTTACCGACTCGTGCGATGAACCACTGGCTAAAAGGATTAGCTTTTTTACCTACTGACAAAATAGTTTACCACGCGAAAACTCAGCTCCCTCAAAGCTTAACAAGTCGTTATAACAATAAAGTTTGGCAAGTAAAATACAGTAAATATTATCATATTGAACAGTTTCAATTAGCAAAGCAACTGACGATCACCCAAGGTGATTTGCGCATTAAAATTGTTATACACTCATGGAAAACTTAGCGAGATAGTTTTGAATAAACAGTTATTTACAGCGTTTCCTTCACCAGCAAAGCTTAATTTATTTCTCCATATTGTTGGGAGAATGGATAATGGCTATCATCAACTAGAAACCGTTTTTCAGTTTTTAGATTATCACGACACAATAGCATTTAAGGTCACCAAAAATAGTACTATAACGTTACTAACGCCTATTCCTGGCGTCGACAATAACGACAACTTAATCATTAAAGCCGCAAGCTTATTGCAAAACTATACAAATTCTCAGCAAGGCGCAGAGATTAAGCTATACAAAAAATTGCCGATGGGCGGCGGTTTAGGTGGCGGCTCATCCAATGCGGCAACCGTTTTACTTGCTCTTAATTCGTTATGGAAAACCAACCTCAGTATCGAGCAACTTGCTGAACTTGGGCTAACGTTGGGTGCAGATGTGCCTATTTTTATTCATGGTTTTGCTGCTTTCGCACAAGGTATTGGTGAGCAACTAACACCCGCCTCGCCAAAAACTTATTGGTATTTAGTCTCAAAGCCAAACTGTAGTATTTCTACACAAAGTGTTTTTACCGCGAAAGATTTAACTCGAGATACGCCATCTATACGTTACAGCGACGAAAACATCGAAAATTATCATAATGATTGTCAATCTTGGGTAATTAAACACTACCCCGAGGTTGCCAAACTACTGGCTTGGTTGATAGAATATGCACCGTCCCAAATGACAGGAACTGGTGCGTGTATCTTTTCACGTTTTAGCTCTAAAAAAGAAGCGTGCTACGTACAATCTTTACTACCTACAGGTATAGAATCATTCGTAGCCGAAGGACTAAATCAATCGCCCTTACATGCTGCAATTGCAGCGGTAAACGACAATTAAGTTCGGATAAATTAAAATAAATGCCATTAAAACTGGCAGAAATAAAATAATTTGCTGATATTTAACATACCGTTTTATTCAGTATCGTAATTTAAATGTCAAAAGTTTCTGAGGAACTGACAGTGCCTGACATGAAGATTTTTGCGGGTAACGCCACCCCTGAACTGGCCAAACAAATTGCTAATCGCTTATATATTACCTTAGGCGAAGCCAAGATTGGTAGCTTTAGTGATGGTGAAATTAGTGTTGAAATAACTGAAAACGTGCGCGGTGCGGATGTTTTTATTATTCAATCAACATGTGCCCCTACCAACGATAACTTAATGGAACTAATCGTAATGATTGATGCGCTTCGTCGTGCATCAGCCGGACGTATTACTGCCGTTATGCCTTATTTTGGTTATGCTCGTCAAGACCGTCGTGTTCGAAGTGCTCGTGTACCGATCACGGCAAAAGTTGTGGCTGATTTCTTATCAAGTGTAGGTGTTGACCGTGTATTAACGGTTGATTTGCACGCAGAACAAATTCAAGGCTTTTTTGATGTACCAGTAGATAACGTTTTTGGTACGCCAATTTTGCTAGAAGATATGTTAGCGCGTAACATCGAAAACCCTGTGGTAGTTTCTCCTGATATTGGTGGTGTTGTGCGTGCTCGTGCAGTAGCTAAGCTATTAGAAGATGCAGACCTTGCTATCATAGACAAACGTCGTCCTAAAGCTAATGTTGCTCAAGTTATGCATATTATTGGTGATGTTAAGGGCCGTGATTGTTTCATCGTTGATGATATGATTGATACCGGAGGAACACTTGCAAAAGCCGCTGAAGCACTAAAAGAACATGGTGCTAAACGTGTATTTGCTTATGCAACTCACCCGGTACTTTCTGGTAATGCTGCTGAAAACTTAAGAAATTCAGTAATTGATGAAGTTGTAGTAACAGACTCAATTCCATTATCAGATGAAATCAAAGCGCTTGGCAATGTTCGTCAACTGACCTTAAGTGGTATGTTGTCAGAAGCTATTCGTCGAGTTTGTAATGAAGAGTCTATCTCTGCAATGTTTGATGCATAGTCATTAAACTAAAAAATACATTTTAATAAAGCACCTTCGGGTGCTTTTTTATCATTACACCTTTTTAATGTTTAAAATGTAAACCATTTTTCTTGAACGATTAAAGTCATCGCTAGTTTCCTTATTACTTGCTCACGCTTAAAACCATCAAATATTAATAAACTCTTTAACGCTTTACCGTAACAAAAAAGATAAATACATTGTTATGAATAAATCGATGACTTACAAGATTAGAGTATTGGACACATTTCAAGCTTAACCTGCACACCTGAAATATTAAAAATTATTGAGTATAAAAACAACGTCAAGTAGTACTTTATGACAAAAGTTTCGAAGCCTTATTTAATAAGAAACATTGTTTAACCAAAGACTCTCGTCACTGCAGCGCCTTGATATAATACTTAAAAACGATACATAACTTGTTTTTTGGGGAAATAAATGACTATATAAGTGTATTAAAATCACTCCACATCATGTCAGTTATAATGCGATTATAGCATCAATAAATTAGCCATATTTTAGATTTAAAAAAGCTAACGGCGAATACAAAATGACCGTTCAACAATACGGCTTGTAATTAAATC
>NZ_JACGWF010000162.1:0-3168 GCF_014077595.1 Colwellia sp. 6M3
CTTAATTAACTGTAATTGTATCAATAAGTTTTCAGGGGCTAATATAAGTGCTCTTTTTAATACTGCTTGCGCTTTTAAAGGCTCATTAGTCTTGGAATATAATTGGCTTAGTTCATAAAATGCTCTTGGACCTTCTACTATTCCTTCAAGTATTTCAATTTGCTTTATAGCTTGCTTTGTATCTTTAATAGCTAAATAGATTTCAATTCTTTGCTTTATATATTCAGGGTTTAAAAACACTAACTTATTGAGGTTGTCTAATTCGTTTAGTGCTGATTCATAGTCACCTTGTTGCATATAGATATCGACTAAAACCTCAGAGGCTTTGATGTTAGTTTTACTAGCACTGGTTAATTTTGTCAGTTTCTCAAGAGCAAGGGCGGTATTGTCCATGTCTCGATCTAGCTTGGCGTCTAAAATAATTAAGGGAGCAAATGCTGACTGTGTTTCTAAAAGTTTTGTTGTTATAACTTTAGCATCCTCAAATTCACCTAATGCCGCTTTAGCGTTAGCAATATTAAAAAGGCTGTTAAAGTCTCCAGGTTTAATAGATAAAACTTGCTCAAATGTTTTAACCGCGGGGTTCCATTGCTGCTGTTGTAACAACAACACACCTTTAAAGGTTAAAAAATCGGAATTTAATGGTTGTGCTTCTAAGAGAGTGTCGGCAATTTCATTTGCTTCTGCTATTTTTTTATTGGCACGGTAGACAAGACCCTTAGTAAGCAAAAATATACCATTAAATTCTTTTGGTTGATGTTGGTCAAGTAAGGTAATTGCGTTATCAAATTGCTCTATTTTTGATAAGTAATTCACTTTCGCAAATATTAACGCCTGGCTGTTTTTAAATTCGTCTTCTAAGGTTGTTATTAATCGCTCAGCTTTATAAATTTTTTGATTGTTTAAATATAAATCTATTAGTTTTGTTGCTAACGGTAAGTTGTTAACAATCAGTTTTTCTTTCGCTTCAAGTAAATCTAAGGCTTTATCTTGTTGGTTTTGGCGTAAATATATGTCAACTAACATTTTTATAGCGGCAAAGTCTTGTGGTACATCTCTTAAATAGGCGAGTAGTTCTTTTTGAGCCACTTCAAAGTCATTTTGTAAATATGCCGCAGCACCAGCAACATAGGTAAGTGAGGCGTTAGTACTTTTTTGCTCGTCGGTATATAAGGATAATTTTTGGCTGATGTCTATAAGCACGGCTTTAGCTTCTTCAAACTTAGCTGTATTGGCTAAGAGTTCGCTTTGTAGTAATTTTGCCATAGGATCATCAGGTGTATTAATCAAAATTTTATTAACCAATAAGAGTGCTTCTTCAAACTTGCCAACATTAGTATAGGCATTAGCGAGTGAGCGCTGCACAATAGGGTCGTTATTATCAATGTTATAGGCAGTTTCGAAAGCATTTAAAGCACTTTTATTATCTTTTTTACTTATGTATAGCTGACCTTTAAGATGCCAAATTCTGCTTTGTTCAGGATATAAAGTAATGACTTGATCAATTAATTTTTCTGCTGTGCTGTAATTTTGTTGGTTTAATTCAAATGCGGCGAGAGAACCCAGCGCTCGATCATTTGTTGGTGCTAGGCTTAGCGCAAGATTAAAATATTTACGAGTCTCCTCTATGTTGTCTAGCGCACGATAAGCGTTAGCCGACAACAGATACCATGTAAGTTTATTTTCGGTATTTAACGATTTACCTTTCCCTAAATCAATAACTTGTTGATACTCTCGAGCGATAATCAAGGCACTGCCTAACTCATTTAAGAATAAGTTAATATCAGCGCCTTCAATTAATGCTTCATCGAGTATCGCGATGCCGTCACCAAAATATTGTTTATGCATTAATACTTTGCCCATTAATACTTTAGCTGAAAGGTTTTCAGGTTCGTCTTGCATAACGTTCTTTAAATGAATATAAGCTTCTTCAATTTGATTACTATTATAAGCGGTGAGTGCTTTTTCAAAGTTGTTGGCAGCAGCTGTAATAGAGCTGATTAGAAAAATACTGAATAAAAATAATCGCATGGCAATCCAAAATATAAAGAGTGAATAAACTAACATAAGTAATTATTGCTTAATCTAGCCTATTCTAAAAGGAATAATAAGTTAAATTAATGTCATAAGAAGAGTCATTAGAAAGCTTAGGGCATAAAAAAAGATGGCTTAGCCATCTTTTTTATTAAGAAATATTTATTACTTTAGCTTCTTACGACTAGAGGCAAATAAGCCTGCAATAGCTAAACCAAACAAAGCAATTGAGCTCGGCTCAGGTACGCTGGTTGCTGGAGATTGTGAACTTGTAGTAAAAGTAATGCCAGCTAACTTCATGCCGTCATCACCTTCCCAACTTGTATTACCACCAAATACTGCGGCATTTAATGCACCAATCAACCAGAAATTTGAGCTTGTATTCGCTAAGTTTGAAGCGTTACCACTACCTGTTTGACCAAAGTTAGTATAGTAAGCTTGCTTATCAGTGCCAGAATAACGCATTTGAGACCAGTTTGAAGCGATTGTCTGATTGTCTTTAACATCTTGCCAAGTACTTTGATCAAGTGAACCTGAGCGTAATGCAGCTACACTAACTTGGTTAGACGCGGTTGCTTCTGATTTAGTTTCTGTGTAAGATCTTCCATTATTGTCTCTATATCTCCAGCTGTAAGTTGCACTGTTAAGTGTTACTACTTCTGAAAACTCTAAAAGAAAGAAATCATAATCTTGGTAGTTACAGTCAGCTCCAAGGTTATCTGCAGAATGAGAATAACCACAGTTACCTGAGTTCATCTCATCAGTATTTTCTATTGACCAGCCATAACCATTTTTATCAAAGTCTACCGCACGCTCAATTGTTGGGTCGAAGTCTTCTGAGTTTGAAGCAGTATTACCAGCAGTATCTGACCAACCAGAAACTTTAACATCGACGCCACCGAAATTAACTTCAAATTGATTGAAGTTGTTACCAGTATCAGAAACGCCACCAAAATGACCTGATGTAGTTGTTACACTTGCCATAGCTGACGATGATACTAATAACGCAGCGATCAAACTTATATTTTTTATGTTATTTAACATATAAACTCCATTTACCTTACTAAGACTACTATTTAGATTTATTTAAACCTAACATAGAGATAAAATTATATATTGTACTTATAAGCAAAT
>NZ_JACGWF010000064.1:0-23627 GCF_014077595.1 Colwellia sp. 6M3
ACAATGCACTCTCCATAGCAGACACTAAACTAGCAAGGTAAAGATTTACGACAACATAACACAGCATGCCAAGGGCTAGCTTTAGGTGTAATTTTAAATAATAAAACATTGCTAGTGTGAAAAAAATTATCGCTGGAGTAAAACTTATTGTTTTACCTGCTAGTTCAACGGTGAATGTATTTAAGCTTAACAATACGGTAATTGCCCAAACAATGAGGGGAACGCCAACAAAGTGAGTTTTTATATTGAATTTATTAAAATGCACACTCTTGTAACTTGATAATTGTTCTTCTACTGTTTTCATGAATGTTCCTCATTTTGCTATGGTCAAATATCATGGCAAGTTATTGTTTATAAGTAAAGAGAGCAGACCAGATTGACCTGACAAATTTTAGCGGCATTAAAGAGAATACTTCAAAACGTGTTAGCGTTTATCGGGACATTTGCATTGATTAAAATTACCGTATTGCAGTTCTGTTACCTTACTCATACAATACCGTATTAGTTACTGAAAAAGTTCATATTATGTCCTCAGATAGATTAGGCTCCAGCCTTAATTATAAACGCCAAGAGCAAGGTTACCGTGATCGTGCATTGAAACTGTATCCTTGGGTTTGTGGTCGTTGCGCGCGCGCTTTTGAATATTCCAATATTCGAGAATTAACCGTTCACCATATGGACCATGATCATACAAACAATCCCAACGATGGAAGTAATTGGGAGTTATTGTGTATTTACTGTCATGACAACGAACATGCTAAATACACTGACCATGCAAATTATCATACGGAAGTTAAAGCGGGTGATACCAATCAAGACACCGCAACATATAACCCGTTTGCAGATTTAAAATCATTGTTAAAAAAATAACGAATTAATTATCGAATAACGAGAGTAATCGAAGGAGTCGAACGTGGCAGGTGCAAGTTTATTAACCTTATTAGATGATATTGCAACCGTACTAGATGACGTTGCTATTTTATCTAAGGTAGCAGTAAAGAAAACAGCCGGGGTTCTGGGTGATGATTTAGCCCTTAATGCTGAACAAGTTTCGGGTGTTAAAGCTGATAGAGAGCTACCTGTTGTTTGGGCTGTTGCCAAAGGTTCATTTCTCAATAAATTAATTTTAGTGCCATCTGCTTTACTTATCAGTGCTTTTTTACCTCCCTTGATCACGGTTCTCTTGGTTTTGGGTGGCTTATTTCTCTGTTTTGAAGGTTTTGAGAAGGTATCGCATAAGTACTTTCATAGTAAAAAAACCATAGCAGCAGAACATAAAGCCTTACTGGAAGCGGTTAGCGATGAAAATATTGATATTGCCGCTTTGGAAAAAGAAAAAATAAAAGGGGCTATCCGTACCGATTTTATACTTTCGGCCGAAATTGTGGTTATTGTTTTAGGCTCAGTACAAGACGCACCTTTTCAGACCCAAGTCTTAGTTGTTTCTTTACTCGCTATAGCGATTACCATTGGCGTATATGGGCTTGTTGCCGCAATTGTAAAGCTAGATGACTTAGGACTTTATTTACTTCGTAAATCTGTGGCAGGGCGCTTCAATGCCATGCAAAGATCTGTCGGGCGAGGTTTACTTGTTTTTGCTCCATTTCTTATGAGGTTATTAACGGTTGTGGGCACTATTGCAATGTTCCTTGTTGGTGGAGGTATTATTGTTCATAGTTTTTCATGGCTTAATGGTCAATTTACAAATATTGAACAATGGATAGGTGGATATTTTGGTACTTTTTCAGAAAGTATTTTATCGATATTGCTCGATGGAATTACCGGAATTGTTGCAGGTGGTCTAGTATTGGCTATTGTTAGCACAATATCTCGATTAAAAAACGATCACTAACGGTTAGGTCGTTAGATATTCAAGCTGACTTTTATTAATTATTTCAATTATTTAGCGTAAGATTACAAATTAGTTCATTTTAGCTATTGTTTTTTGTTGTCATCGCCCTGAGTATATAATTGAAGACAACAAAAAAGGTAGCAATATGAAAATAATCATTTCTGGACATCACGTTGAAATTACCGAAGGTATAAACCAAGCAATTGAAAACAAGTTTGCTAAAATTGCTAAACATTTCCCAAGCCTAATGACCCTAGAAGTCATTATTACCGTAGAACCACATCAACAGAAGTTAGAAGTATCCACCAGTTATGAGGGCGCGACTGTCTCAGTTAACGCCGCTGATAAAGAGTTGTATGCCGCAATAGCAAGTTCAGCGAGCAAACTTGAGGCTGCTTTAGCACATCGTAAGGGTGTATTATCTGCTAAGCAAAAGAAGAAATTTGAAGTAGAGCAATCAAACGCCTTTGAAAGCCCTTAATCTCAACTGATTAGCAATTAATCATATACAGGCCGTTATTAAACGGCCTTTTTTTGGACCTAAATTAAATACTTTTATTTATTGAATCTGTGCTTTAAAAAATACCAGATTGTAATTAAGAATATTACATCATTACCTGTGCAGGTTATTTAACTAAGATCAGAAGAAGTATGGCTATTAGTGAAATGTTTACGTAAAATAGCGATATTAGCTTTATAGAATATAATTTACTGTAGAGCGCACTATTATTTGCCCCAAGGAATTTCATGAAAAAAACATTCGAGTTAACCCACCCTAAAATTAAACTCGCTAGAATGGTTGAGTCAGCTAAACACGAAGTTAAAAAATACATAAAACGTGAACGTAATAAAACGTTACCTGAAGGTGCGGACTATTGGGATTTCGATTGTAAAATTGGTAAAACAGAGCAAACTGCTGACGTTATTCATGTGTCAACGATTAGCCAAGAAATTGATACGATTTTAACTGAAGACACTACTACGTTTTATCTTGAGATATTGGTTAAGCCTGCTGTTCGTGCATTTGAAGAAAAATAGTTTTTTTAATTTTACCTGCTGCATCAAGACAATTGTGCGTTTATATTAAAATTTAATAAACGCACAACATTAATATTGAATCCCTCCATTTATCAGACTTTATAGTCTAATTTCGCAATTCATTCGCAATTCAGCTTCCAATAACTATACTTTCCCTGCCGAATTCTCGGTTTTAATGGAGAGTAAAAATGAAACATATCGTAAAGTTTTTAAGTTTATGTTGCATACTCTTTGCCTTTTCTTCTCAAGCTGAGCTTGAGATCTATAAAGATTATGATCTTGGAACTGAAATTATTGTCATGACCACGGTACGTATTGATCCCAATATGGAAAATGTATACTTGGCGGGGCTTCGAGAAAGCTGGATAAAAGCGGTACGCTTGCAAAAAAAATTAGGCTACATTAAAGATTGGAAAATCTATGGCAGTGAATTACCACAAAGTGGTGATTTTAATATGATTTTAATGGTGATTTTTGAAAATAGTAGTGACTTGGACCCGAATAAGGAAAAATACAATACCTTTATGAAAAGTTGGGGTAAGGCTAATCAAGATAATTCTCGTGAAATTACTAAAACCTATCCAAATGTTAGAACATTAACAGGCGAATATAGACTAAGAGAAATTATGTTTAAGTAGTTTTCATTAAAATGTTACACACCTAAAGTTGAAACTTTGGGTGTATAACATTCAATTAAGCCGTATAACTATAAATTAGAATTTATAAATACAATGTATAGTAATGATTACTAGTAGCCAATTAAGCCATTAATATGCGCTACAGCACTTCTTCCTAAGGCATTAAGTGCATACCCTCCTTCAAGTACCGAAACAATGCGACCATCAGCATACTTTTCGGCAATATCTCTAATTTGGTCAGTTACCCAACGATAATCTTCATCGACTAAACACACTTGTGACATGTCATCTTCTATGTGCGCGTCGAAACCAGCAGAAATGAAGATAATTTGTGGTTTAAACTTATTTAATGCAGGTAACCAATGCTCCAAAATAGCGTGTCTAAAATCATTACTTTTAGTCGTTGCCGCTAATGGTGTATTAATGATGGGCGGTTTAGTACTTTCTTGAACTTCAAACGGATAAAAGGGATATTGATATGTAGAACAAAATAAATACCCTTTTTTATCCTTAATAATATTTTCTGTGCCGTTGCCGTGATGAACGTCAAAATCTACAATAGCGACCCGTTTGAGTTTATATTTTTCTTTAGCGTAGGCTGCAGCAATAGCGACATTATTAAAAAAACAAAATCCCATGCCTTTATCGTATTCAGCATGGTGACCGGGAGGCCTGGTAGCGCAAAACGCAGATGAGATCTCTTTTGACATGACCAAATCTACCGCGTCTTTTGCAGCTCCTGCAGAAAGTAGAGCCGCGTTAAGCGTGTTTGGGTTCATGACGGTATCGTCATCAACGTTGTAGGTACCTTCGCTTGGTGCATTAGCAAAAATTGACTCTATATAGTTTTTGTCATGAGCTAAATAAAGTAATTCTTTATCGATAGGATTAGCATCAAACTGTTTAATAACATAATCGAGACCGCTACGTATAAGCTGATCTTGTATGGCTGCCATTCGAGCAGGCGCTTCGGGATGATGATCGCCCATATCGTGGGTTAAGCATTGGTGGTGACTAATTACGCCAACGGTCATATTTTTACATTCCTTAATATCTTATATGCTAAGTTTTACTTACTCATAACTTAACTATTCAATTTTTATTCATGTCTGCTATTTATAACGTGTAAACTAAACTTACTTCGTCATAACCATCCGATGGCTTTCTTAAAAAGCCTGCCTTTTCAAATACTTTTAGCATAGGTGCATTGTCTCGTCTTACACTGGCGACTAACTGGTCAATGCCACGAATTCTAGCAATGGTGATTATTTCAGTCAGTAATGCTTTTGCCATACCTTTGCCGCGCTTACTTTCTTTAATGACAAAAGCAACTTCAGCACTATTATTTCCTTCAAGGTAATAATATCGACCAACACCTTGGATAGACTCACCTTTATTATCTCGTTCGGTTAAGCACAACGCTAAATCAACATGTTGATTAACACTGACTAAATCACAAGATTTTTCACGAGTCATTTGAGTTGTATGATGGTTGTAGCGCATCATTAAAGTTTCTTGATTATGAGAATAAAAAAACTCTTGTAGCTTACGCTCGTCTGCTGGAGATAGGGCGCGTAGAAAGTATTCTGAATCAGCAAAGGTGAAACGTTTAATTTCAACTTCTCCGAGTTCAGGTACTGATGTTGGCGTGTTTTCTTGATACTCAGGAACCCAGTAATTTTTACGAACATCTCTAAGTAATTGGTCTCGAAATTTAGGATGTGCAATACGAATTAACTCTAATGCTCTTTCGCGAATACTTTTGCCCTGCAGTGAAGCAATACCGTATTCGGTAACCACATAAGACACATGTCCTCTAGATGTTACTACGCCTCCGCCTTCGGTAATGTGCGCTACTATGCGCGATATTTTACCGTCTTTGGTGGTAGAAGGTAGGGCAATGATAGGTTTGCCGCCTTTACTTAAAGAAGCGCCACGAATAAAGTCTACTTGCCCACCAATACCACTATAAAAATGATAACCAATAGAATCTGATACCACTTGGCCTGTAAGGTCGACTTCAATAGCACTATTAATTGAAACCATATTGTCATTACGCGCAATGTTTACCGGTGAGTTAACATGTTCGCTTGGGTAAAACTCTACATGCGGATTACCATCAACAAATTTATATAAACGACGTGTACCCACACAAAAACTGACAACGGTTTTACCTTTATGAAAGGTTTTCTTACGGTTGTTAATTACACCTGAAAGCATTAAGTCGATAATGCCATCTGAAATCAATTCACTATGCACACCTAAGTCTTTATGTTTGGCTAAATAGCGCAGTACCGCAGAAGGTATATTACCAATACCAATTTGTATAGTAGAGCCATTCTCAACCAACATAGCAACATATTGACCTACTTGTTCGGTTACTCTATCAACTACGGGTACTGGAGTTTCAGGCAAGTATTGCTTTACGGTCATATGATCGTGAATTTGATTTATATGCACAAAACTGTGGCCGTTTGTGCGGGGCATGTTGGGATTAATTTGAGCAATAACATATTTTGCTTTATTGATCGCTGCTTGAATAATATCAACACTAACACCTAGCGAGCAGTAGCCATATTCATCGGGCGGACTTACCATGATTAAAGCAACATCTAAGGGTAAAATATTCTCATTAAATAATTTGGGAATTTCAGATAAAAAAGTAGGGGTATAGTCAGCCCGACCTTCATTAATGGCATTACGAATTTTTTCGCCGCCAATAAAAAAAGCGTTTACTTTAAATAGATCACGATGTTTTGGCTCAACCCAAACATCATTTGAAAGCGTTAAAATATGCACAACTTCAATGTCATGTAAACCTTGGCTGTTGGCAATAATATCTTCAATTAATGCATTAGGTACTGCTGCATTAGAGCCAATAAATATTCTATTCCCAGATTTTAGGTATTTAGACCAGTCGACACTAGATGGTTGCTGTTTTCGTAATTGCATAGTTCTCTCTGTGTTTTCAACTGTGGTATTTAATTTATCACAGAATTAAATCCATATTCAGTAAATACTTAGCGGATATGCTAATCGGTAAAAGTACCTTTTATATCGGCTTGTGATCTACTCGCGAATTCATGGTCGCTAATATATTATTTATTATAGCCTCGCTAATATCGAGCGGCTATATTCATTTATCTTTCATTGATTATGAATGATTATCGCACAAAAAAATGTTGATATTTTCGGTATTGAGTTATGGTTAATAAATTAAAGGCTTAAATATCAGTATGGTCTACTGGGAAATTTAATCCTTGATCTAAGTCAACGCTAATGTTTTATTAAATTTATTGAGAGGGAAGTAGGTTAAATACTCGAGAATTTTGGCGCAAAGCGTCATTTTTTTTATCTCGTTAAGTTAAGAAAAATATCAAACTAAATTCCACCACTAAAAATATAATAAGTAGAGGCGAATGCAAAAATTAAGAGTTCCTTTTAATCGAATTATTTTTAGTATCATCACCGTTTTAAATTTATCTCTGTCGTTTAACGTGCAAGCGATGAATGAATTGCCAGAAATGAGCACAAGTGCTGATAAACCCAAATGGGAAGCCGGGGCTTTTGTTGCGGTATTTAATAGTCCACTTTATCCTGGAGCAGCTGAAACCCAAAGCAAGTTTCTACCTGTACCTTTTGTCATATATAGAGGAAAACGACTAAGAGTTGGGGAAGGTGGTGTTATTAAAGCAATGGCCGTTGATAAACCTCGTTTTAAAGTCGATTTATCGCTTGGTGCAGCTTTCGCGGCTAATTCAGATGACGCTAAAGTTCGAGAAGGTATGCCAGACTTAGATTTTATTTTTGAGCTTGGTCCAGAGGTCAGTGTTATGTTGAATAATACTAAGGAAAGTGAAACATGGCTAAACTTACAACTTCGTCAGGTGTTTTCGACTGATTTCTCCAATATTGATGATCGAGGGTATATATTTCAGCCGGAAATATCATATCAAGGTAAACATCTTTTTAGCGACAATGACTCATTTAAAGTTACTTTTTCATCCTTATTTGCAACGAAAAAAACACATCAGTATTTTTATCAAGTTGATGAAGCGTTTAGCACGAGTGAACGACCTGCTTATTTGGCAAAAGGAGGGTACTTGGGAACCGAAGCAACATTAGTTAATCGATTTAAAATTCGCGAAAATATTTCAATATTTTTAAGCACTAAAGTTGGGTTTTATAAAGGGGCAAGTAATGAGCAAAGCCCACTATTTAAAAAAGATCTTAATTACGCTATTGGGCTTGGATTAAAATGGACTCTTTACCAATCAAATGAGTAAATAGTTGGCATATAAAAATTTACTGTCAATAAGTAAGCGACTGCAGCTTATTTTTAACTTGAATTAAAATACATAAAAAAGCCCAATAAAAATTGAGCTTAATATAAAAGTTATTATTTGCTTTTTAGTCGGTAGTTAATTAACCAAAAATATTGCGCATTAAGGTAATGGCTTGGTCAACTGTTTTACCATCTTTAACACTATTAACTATTGTGCTGCGCATGTTTAGAATGAAGTCAGGAATATCATCGGCTTCAAACGCTTTATCAACGATAGCCTCTGCAGACGCTTTACTGCGTTTAACGGCTTTAGCTACACCAATTTTAATTTTTTTAGGCTTGTCGCGCATACGTATATAGTTTGAATTTTTTGCTAAAGATTTATCAGCAAATAAAAATAAATCAATCAAAATAGCACGGTTTTTCCACAGCTGAAGTTCAACGTCATCTTCTGGCATTTCGCTGCGCCACCATTGCGTATTTCGGATACTCTCAATCATTTCATGCCAGTAATCATCGAAACTTTGATTATTGAGTTTTACTAGGCCTAAGCCTTGCGAAAGAATATCTATTTTAGCACTCGTTAGTGCAATAAACTGATCTGGTCGGCGCATAGCAAGTAAACGTGTTGCGGCACTTAACGGTACTTTAACATCGCTAGCATGGGCAGAGAAAATTGCCTTATATGCTTCAACAAAGCTTTGATAGTGTGCCAATGTAACTTCGCCTTCAAGCGGAATACTCTCAAGAGCTAAATCAAATTTTTCTGGGTGAGACGTTAATAGTTGGTGAAAAGTTTTTGCGCCGCGTGTGCCTGCGAACCATTCTACATCAAAGTCATATACGCTAATGTCGTGCTGCGCTGTATGTTTACCGGTAAAAACAAGTTTGTCTTCATCTATCATTTCAGATAGTTTATTAGACGGTAAGTTTGCGATGTAATCTAATAACTTCAATCTTTCTGGTAACGCTTGTAGCACGCTGTGTTCTTGAACAAAACTAGCGAATATCGGCCAAGGAATAACACGGGCCATTTTTAATTGGCAAGCGCTAACACCGTTTGATAGGGTTTCTTGTAGTTTTTTTAGTGGCTTTTGTTGCTCAGGTTCAAGTAGTTCTTGGTTTATTTCATGTAAGCAAATACGGTGTAACTCTCTACACCAATCAAGAAAATTGTCTGGATGATTATCTACTTTTACCGCCATTAAATTCAGGCTAAGGTCAGCGACAAACGACAATGCATTTTGGTAAATTATTTGTTCTGTTGTACTCAATGACATGGCGTTAGGCGAGGTAAGTAATTTTCTCATTTGACAAGGTTTCCGACGATATAAACTTAAAAATAGGGCGGCATGATACGTGTATGAATAGCTAACGCAAGCGATAAAGGTAAATTTTCTAGAGAAATTAAGAACTGGTGTTAAATGCGACAAAAAATGGGGGTTAAATCAACTAAAACCTATATCGCTTCAATTAGTGTAACTGACTCAACATAAGTTTTAGTACTTAATTATACTGGTTATTAAACGCTCACTGTTTGTTTTGGTTTTGTGTAATATTTAAACAAACCAATAACAGATGCTGCAATCCAAAAAAGCTCAATAACAAAGCTTGCTAAATTGAAATTGTAGCAAAGACTTATAAGCAGTAAAATTGCACCAATAAGGTTGGTAAGGTTATAGGTTAAACTTTTAGGATTTAACTTTTCAAGTTGTAGCATGATAAATGCTCCTACAACTAACACAGTTCCAGACATGCCAATGATATCAAATAATAAATCAATCATAAAAACTCCAAGCTATAGAGGGTGATCCAAATTGCTGGCCCTATCCGTGGGTTGGATCTTTTCATTCCATGAAACAGCTTGTCGTTTTACTGCAAATAAATAATGATTAAATAATATTCATTATTTCCTTACAGTAATTCATTTTTAATTTTAGGCAGTTTTCTGCTGCTGGTAAAGTAACAAACTGTTATCGGCACAATAAATATTCCGCCAACGCGCCTTTATACCTATATAGAAAGCTTATATGTGTGATAAATGATAATCGCATTGATTTATGTCACTTGTTCTTATGTTTAAAAATGAGTAACCTACTTGTCTGGTCAGACCATGTGTCAAAGGGGTTTATTATCCCCATGAATTATCAAGGTACGTTGTCAAAGCACGAAAAATTAATTCTATAAACATAACGAGTAAGCATTAATGCAACAAGAATCAATTTATATTACTGAAGGCGAAGAGCAACTTCACTTACGTCATATATGGCAGCGCAAAGGCGGTGTGCCAATATTTATGTTGCATGGTTTAATAGAAAACGGTTTTATCTTTTACACAGAAAAAGGTAAAGGGCTAGCTTGCTATCTTGCCGAACAAGGTTTTGATGTTTATGTAGCGGATTTGCGTGGCCGCGGTAAAAGCCTTCCAGCCATTAATTCACAATCAACTTTTGGTCAACACGAAACCATTACCTGCGATATTGCGTTATTTTTAGAAAAAATACAGAGTATTAACCCACAAAAAATGCACCTTATCGCTCATTCTTGGGGGGGGGTATTAATCAGTAGCTTTTTAGCTCGCTACCCAAAGTGGCTTGACAAATTACACAGTAAAACGTGTTTTGGTACTAAGCGAGTAGTAACGGCGAAAACCATGGAAGCTTATTTTAAATTAGGATTTATGTGGCGTTATATTGCACCAATATTAGCAAAGAAGAACGGTTATTTTGATGCGAAAAAATTCAGATTTGGCTCTGATAGTGAAACAAAAAAGTCGCTCGAAGAAAGTATTACATGGGTTATCCCTGGAAAGTGGCATGACCTAAATGATGGTTTTGACTATTACACTGCTGCACAAAATATAACTTGGCCACCTACATGGCACCTTACTGGTATTAGTGATTATGCCTTAGGTCACCAACAAGATGTGCAACTTTTTATTGATGAATGCAACAACAGGAATGCAAAGTTTTCAGTGCTTTCTAAACAAGCAGGTAATCAGGTTAACTATGATCACATTAATATATTAACCCATCCGAATACAGTGAATGATCATTTTCCAAAGCTCGCACTGTGGTTAAAAGGGTTCAGTTAATTCTTTTGATTGAGTTAACTACGTTTTAAATAGCAGACATGCAATCAATTATGATATTTTGAGAAATATTAACATTTACAACTCTAATCAAAGATCCAAAATGAGACATAAAAAAGCCTATTCAATAAGCCTAGCTTTCTTAATATCCATGTTCCTGGTTAGTAATGCCATCGCGACGAGTGATATTACTCAGCTTGTAAGTGAATCTGAGTTTTCATCATATAAGAATGTGGCTGATTTTATTGACCACTCGCCAAAAGTCACCATTGTAGTGCCAGCTGAGGCAAGCGATGTTGAAGAATATGGGCCAGAAGTTGTAAAAGGCTTAACAGGCTCAGACTGTGATAGAGATGGGAAAATGGATGATAACCAAACCTGTAATGCCGTGTATTATAAACTTTGGTTAAAATACCGTTTGAACAAATAAAGCCTTGTTATTAACGGCTACCTTCTTAAACGATAACGGGTAAATCAATAATCTACGCCAAACTGACTAAATAGCCGTGTTAATTGCCCATGTTAGAGACCCATCAGTGATGAGTTTGGTGATTAAAGATATTAAAAATCCCAAAGATGTAGCTTTAACTTCAATATTAAGATGAATTATAAATGATCAATAAGGTAGGCTTTGCTTTAAAAACTACACAACTTTATACTGCCTATCATTTACGTAAACTAGCACCTCAGTAAATACATAATTCATGGCCGCTAACACTTTATGGCAAGCTTTAATAAAGCCCTTTTGATAATGCCAAAGCCGTGTATAAATTTTTATTTTTAAATAATTAGGTAGATATGACAGATAAAGAACTGATCAGTAAGTTAAATACTTTGACAAATAAAGAGGTGTTTTTCGGTCCGCAGGGTTTTAATAATGTAACGACAATCGATGAATTAAATCAGGCGCAATTGGGTTTTGGTGGTAGCGAATTAGAGCAATCAAGTACAAATGAAAACTTGTCTGGCGAAGAAGCAGGGTGCTGGCAATCATCTTGGCAGGTTTTTGCTCGAGATACAGAACTAGGTGATCCTTACTTTGTTGATATTCGTGAGAACTTATTGCCTGTTTACACTGGATTTTTAGCCGATAATGGTTGGGAAGTAGAACAAGTTGCTGAAAGTCTAGAGGCTTATATTGCCTGTATTCAACTTTTATTTAAGCATGGTCAGCAAACACAAGCGCAATTTTTTCCCGACGATACTACTGTGATAGATGACGTTGTTTTACAACAATTGAAACAACAATTAATTGAAGTTTCAGGCTGTCAGCATTTTTGGCAGTTATTTATGCAATGTTATCTTGATTGGCTTACTGAAGAATAGCCTGCCCTAATACGCTACAAGTATTCGCTTTACGTTGTGCTAAAAAATACGATTAAGACATAAAAAATGAATGAACCTGAACGCTTTCAAATTGACATTGTTAATTTCTCAAAAACAGACGTTATCGAGAATGAAGTATTAATCGATATATATTTATCCATTGAATAACGCTTTATTAATATATTAATAATTTAACGTGTCAAAAATTTCCAAATAAAATTGAGCGTAATGAACTAAGTAAAATGGGCTTTAAGTAAGGGATTAAATAAAGGATTAAGTGATGAACATAATGCTAATTATTGCCGGTATAATGAGTCTATTCGCCGCTACTATTCATGTAGGTTGTATATATTTCGGTGCTAGCTGGTATCGATTTTTCGGCGCAGGTGAGCAAATGGCAATCATGGCAGAGCAGGGTAGTATCAAGCCAGCGTTAATAACATCGTGCATTATTTTTGTTTTAATGGTTTGGTCGCTATATGCTTTTTCTGCCGCTGGTATGATGGTTAAATTACCTTTTCTTCGCGTTATATTAGTGATGATTACAGTAATTTATTTACTGCGTGGTGTAGCAGGCTATTTTTTAATTAATAACCCGCTGGGCAGAACACCTGAGTTCTGGATTTGGAGTTCAAGTATTTGCTTAGGTATTGGCATTATGCATTTAATTGGCGTAAAGCAAATGTGGTCAACATTTTAGTCGTTTTTTCTAAGAATAAAGCGCTTGCTAACTGTTTAATCCGAAGTTTTTCTTTAGATATATCTTCATAAATTATATCTATTTCACCTAATTCCACCTCTTTTTAAAAGCATATTTTGAACATAAGCCCTCAAAATTTCCGTATTTTTTACATAATTAATAATTATTTTCATACCATGAAGTTTATATAACCTTATGATTTAAAATATTTAAAGGTTAACTTTGATACTTGTTTTAGTAAATAATAAAATAGTGGTTGGACCAGTGTTTAGATCTGTGTATACTCGATACCAGTTATGCAGAAATGCAAAAAATTATTTTTAAAAGTGTTAGGAGTTAGCCATGCTAAGTTATAAAGCGCCAATAGCAGACATCAAATTTTTATTCGAAGATGTATTCAATTATTACGAGCATTACCAAAAGCATCCTGAATTCGAAGAAGCAACACCCGATTTGGTTGATGCCATTATGGAAGAGTGTGCAAAATTTAGTGAAAATGAGTTACTGCCACTTAATCAAAGCGGTGATGAAGAAGGCTGTACCTTTAACAATGGTGCTGTAACAACACCAAAAGGTTTTAAAGAAGCTTATCAAAAGTTTGTTGAAGGTGGTTGGCCTAGTTTACCTCATGCTGTTGAGCATGGTGGTCAGGGCTTACCTGCATCTCTTGGCATGGTTATGTCAGAAATGATGGGTACCGCTAACTGGTCTTGGGCTATGTACCCTGGACTAAGCCACGGTGCAATGAATACTATTCATACACACGGTACCAGTGAGCAAAAAGAATTATACCTTACCCGATTAATTGAAGGTTCTTGGACCGGCACTATGTGTTTAACTGAACCACAATGTGGTACAGATTTAGGTCAAGTGAAAACTAAAGCTGAGCCAAATGGCGATGGTACTTATAATTTAACAGGTACTAAAATCTTTATCTCAGCAGGTGAGCATGACTTAACCGAAAACATTATTCATATTGTACTTGCTAGATTACCAGGTGCACCTGCCGGTACTAAGGGGATTTCTCTTTTTATTGTGCCTAAAATGCAAACTGATGAACAAGGTAATATTGGTGAGTTTAACCATGTTTCTTGTGGTTCAATTGAGCACAAAATGGGGATTAAAGGCTCTGCAACTGCAGTACTAAATTTCGATAATGCTAAAGGTGTGTTGATTGGCCCTGAAAATAAAGGCTTAGAATGTATGTTCACCTTTATGAATACGGCACGTGTTGGTACCGCACTACAAGGTGTTTGTGCTGCTGAGCTAGCATATCAAAACTCATTGATTTACGCGAAAGAGCGTTTGTCTATGCGTTCTCTATCAGGGACTAAAAGCCCTGATAAAGTGGCTGACCCGATTATTGTTCACCCCGATGTACGTAAAATGCTGATGACACAAAAAGCCATTAGTGAAGGCGGTCGTGCCATGATCTATTACACAGCAAAACTTGTTGATGAAATAGAAAATGCTAAATCTGAAGAAGAACGTAAAAAAGCCGATAATCGTTTAGGTTTCATCACACCTATCTTAAAAGCATTTTTGACTGAGCTTGGACAGGAAAGTGCTAACCATGGTTTACAAATTTTTGGTGGTCATGGTTTCATTAAAGAATGGGGCATGGAGCAGATTGTTCGTGATACGCGTATTTCAACGCTTTATGAAGGTACAACAGGTATTCAGGCGCTTGATTTATTAGGCCGTAAAGTACTGATGACACGTGGTAAATCTTTAAATGCATTTGCTAAAGAAGTGCTTATTTTCTGTAAAGATCAAAGCATGATTTCGAACAATCCACATAAACGTCAAATGAATAAGTTTATCTGGCCTTTAAGTACATCTGTGGCGAAATGGCAACAATACACTATTCGTTTAGGCCTTAAAGCGAAAAAAGATCGTGACGTTATTGGTTCAGCTTCAGTCGACTTTTTAATGTATTCTGGCTATATCGTTATGGCTTACTTCTGGGCACAAATGGCACAAGCGGCTTATGAAAAATTAGCCACCGATGTTGAAAATAGAGATTTTTATCGTGCGAAGATTAAAACGGCCGAATTTTACTTTGAACGTTTATTACCACGCACTAAATCTTTAGCAGTAACTATGATGGCAGATCCTAAAACCTTAATGCAGTTAGATGAAGAGCTATTATCTTTCTTATAAGTTTAAGAGTTTAGAGGTTATCTAGGCACTAACTAGATTAATTTATTATCATAAAATTAAAGGCTGTATTCCATCAGGAATACAGCCTTTTTCGATCTAGCGTCTAATATTAAGTTGTTTAATATCAGGTTGTATTATCAAGTTGAGATTACACCGTGATTTTTAGTTTATACTTTTCTTAATAAGCAACAGAGGAAGTCTTATGAATGAAGTTACCGTATTTCTCGCTGATATTACCGATCAAGTTCAGCAAGATGACAGTCGACATTTGGTCAGTTTATTAGCTGATGTGTCTGGGTATAGGCCTAATTTACAAGGCAGTATCATTGGCTTTGGACAATACCATTACAAATATGAAAGTGGCCGAGAGGGCGATAGTATGGTTATTGCTTTCTCACCTCGAAAGCAAAATATTGCTATTTATATTATGCCCGGATTTTCAAATTTTCAGTCACAATTAAAAAAATTGGGTAAACATAAAGTGGGTAAATCTTGTTTGTATATTAATAAACTAGCAGACATCGATCTAGAGGTTTTAAAAGAAATAGCCTCACTATCAGTTAAAGATATGCAAAATAAATATAGCTGCAGTGAAACATAACGTAGCAGCTATATATCGATTAAACATAAGCTTCAGATAAAGCTAATACGGTGTTGGATATTGTTGTAGAACCTGATTAACTTCTTCAAGCACGTCAGTCGATAGTGGTTGTTTAAATGCCGCTATATTGTCTTTCAACTGCTGCATAGTGGTTGCACCAATAATAGTTGAAGTTACACCACTGACTTGTTCACACCAAGCTAAAGCCAAATGTGCTGGCGTTATTTTATGCTTTTTAGCGATTTTGACATAAGCGGCAATAGCAGCATCAGCATTGACTGTATCGCGAAAAAGGCCATGGCGTTGCGTAAGTGTCCAGCGACTACCTTCTGGGCGTTGACCATTCAAGTACTTACCGGTGAGCGCGCCAGTGGCAAGTGGAGACCAGGGTAAAAATGCTATATCTTCAAGCACACAGTTCTCTATCAGGTAAGGTGAATCTTTAGTGTGTAATAAACTGAATTCATTTTGAATAGATACCATGCGAGGTAAGTTATGCTCCGCGCTAAGCTTAAGGTATTGGTTAATACCCCATGGCGTATCGTCAGAAAGCCCACAATAGCGAATTTTCCCCGCTTTAACACAAGTATCTAAACCTTGCAGAATATCTAGCATTTCTGATGTTTGTTGTTCTACATTAACAGCAGAGTGGTTAACACCGTTAGGCCAATGATTGCCAAAATGGGGGGATTGGCGATTAGGCCAATGTAATTGATAAAGATCAATATAATCAGTTTTTAAACGCTTTAATGATGTTTCAACCGCAGCAATAACGTTAGCGCCTGATATTTTACTGCCATCGCGAATATAGGAGAATCCAGGGCCAGCAATTTTTGATGCTAATACAATATTTTCGCGTCGTGAAGAGTCAGCAGTTAGCCAATTACCAATAATAGCTTCTGTTTTTCCATAGGTTTCGGCGGTTGGAGGCACAGCATACATTTCTGCTGTATCGATAAAGTTAATACCTTGTGATTGGGCATATTCGATTTGAGCATTGGCATCGTTTTGATTATTTTGCACCCCCCAAGTCATACTGCCTAAACAAATATTAGATACCTCTAGTGGGCTACTTCCTAGTTGCACATATTTCATTCATATTAACCTTTTTAGAATTTTTTTGAGATTGTATGGTTTTTATCACACTTTTGGATGATTAGCCGTAAATTTACTAATTAGATTTAATCAGAACAGGCTGATCTTAACCTATTAAAATTGATAAATTAACCACAGAATAACGGTGACATTAGCCACGACGTTATTGTCGTTTTATTTTACAGGTTGTATTTATTTTGATCATGATTAAATTGTGCTTCTGCTAAGGTTATTTGTGAGTGAATAGTTAACATGCTTTCTTGATATGGCGTGGCTATAGAGGACTTTAACTGCGTAATATTTAGCTAAAAAAAAGCCCATTATGCATTCATATGCAGTAATGGGCTTAGATATTATTTTTAATTGTAAAGCGTGTTACTTACTCGCTTTTAAATAGTCAGAATCAAAATCATCAACATCTATAGTCGCCTTACGAGCAACTTCTGTTGCGGTAAGTAATGCTGCTTCTTCTTCAGTAATAATATTCGCAGCTAGACCTTTTTCAGCTACCAAATCAAGTTGATAAAACGGCAGGCGCTGACCTAATTCACGACAAATTTTGTCAAAAATAGGCTCACAAGCAATAATATCTTCAAGCGTTTGTTCTAACAGGCCTAATACATTGCCTTTTTCACGCGTAAGGTATTGTCCATGTCCCAGACGAGTACGAGTTTCATTTGGATACTGCAGTAATGCGGCAACTTTATGATCAGTAACATCAGACGGTTTTTTCAACCAACAACCGAGTGGCAAAATAATCAAACGTAATACTTTAGCCACTATACGATTAGGGAAGTTGCTAATTAACTCATCAATAGCTTGTTGAGCTTTATACAAGCTATCTTCTAACGCCCACTGAACCAAAGGTAAGTCCGCACTTTGACGTCCTTCATCGTTATAACGCTTAAGCGTTGCAGATGCTAAGTATAAGTAACTTAGAATATCACCCAAACGCGCTGAAATGCGTTCTCTGCGCTTTAAATCGCCACCAAGGGTCAACATAGCAATATCTGAAAGCATGGCTAAATTAGAACTAAAGCGGGTCATTAACTGGTAATAACGTCTAGTTTCATCGTTATACGGTGAGCTTAATGCATAGCTACCCGTAAATGAGAACCAAACGCTACGACAAATATTACTAATAGCAAAACCAATATGGCCGAATAACGCATGATCAAAATCATTAACTGCTTGGTCATTGTCTTTATTATTAGCCGCTGATAATTCAGCTAAAACATATGGATGACAGCGAATAGCACCTTGACCATAGATAATCATGCTGCGTGTTAATATGTTTGCACCTTCAACAGTAATTGCTACTGGCGCACCTTGGTATGCACGAGCAAGATAGTTACCTGGCCCCATACAAATACCTTTACCGCCATGAATATCCATAGCATCGGCCACACAAGAACGCATTTTTTCAGTTAAATGATATTTCGCAATTGCTGACACTACACTGGGCTTTTCACCCAAATCAATAGCGCCTGTCGACATAGTTGTAACCGCGTCCATTAAGTAAGCATTACCACCAATGCGGGCAAGGGCTTCTTCAACACCTTCCATTTTACCGATAGAAATTTTAAATTGACGACGAATGCGGCTATAAGCACCTGTTGCCAATGCAAGAGATTTGATACCACCCGTACTGTTTGACGGTAATGTTATCGCGCGGCCAACCGATAAACATTCAACCAGCATACGCCAGCCTTGTCCTGCCATTTCTGGACCACCAATAATGAAACTTAGTGGTACAAATACGCCATCACCTTGGGTTGGGCCATTTTGAAAAGGGACGTTAAGTGGAAAGTGACGACGACCAGCAATAACACCTTCAAGATCTGTTGGTATCAAAGCACAGGTAATACCTAAGTTTTCTTCTTCACCCAACAAGTGATCTGGATCTTGTAATTTAAATGCTAGGCCTAATACAGTAGCAACAGGTGCTAACGTAATATAACGTTTATTCCACGTTAATCGCATACCCAGTACTTCTTCACCATTAAACTCACCACGGCAAACAATGCCGAAGTCAGGAATAGCACCAGCATCTGAGCCAGCTTCAGGGCTTGTTAATGCGAAACAAGGGATTTCGTCACCTTTTACGAGACGTGGTAAATAATGATCTTGTTGTTCTTTTGTGCCGTAATGCTGCAACAACTCGCCTGGGCCTAATGAATTAGGTACACCAACAGTTGAAGATAGCACGGTACTTACACTAGAAAGTTTTTGCAAAACACGTGATTGCGCGTAGGCACAAAACTCTAGACCACCGTATTGCTTTTTGATGATCATGGCGAAAAATTTATTATCTTTTAAGTATTGCCATACTTCAGGTGTTAAATCGGCAAGTTCGTGAGTAGTTTCCCAGTCATCTGTCATACGACAAACTTCTTCTACTGGACCATCTAGGAAGGCTTGTTCTTCAGCACTTAGTCGAGGCTTAGGGTAGTTATGTAACTTTTTCCAATCGGGAGTGCCACGAAATAGTTCAGCTTCAAACCAAGTAGTACCAGCGTCAATCGCCTCTTGTTCCGTTTCTGACATCTCAGGCATAATGCCGCGAAAAATAGCGAGTAAAGGGCTAGAAATATACTGTTTGCGTATATCGGCTATGTTTAACGGAATAGCGATAATAACAAATAGCAACCAACCGAAGAAACCGATGACATCGAAAAAAGTGCCAACAATCATGAGTAGGGCAAATGATATAGTGAATGTTGATAGTGAAGCGCGTGAATAAGCCATATACCCGCACAATGCTATAGCAATGAGTATCCAAGTTAAGTAGTCCACATTTTTTCCTTAGTGTTAATATTTTGGTCTAACGATAAGTAAGGTCAGACCAGATTGATTATTTAAGCTTAATTCGTCTGTTACATAATTTCAAATTATTTATCATTACTTGACTGCTTTTCTCCTGATATTGTTTGTCTTGAGTTAAAACACTATTAATTAATATCGATATCAACGTAAAATGTATAACTAATACTTATTATAGATAATATTTAGTCATACCGTTTAAAGTGATTATGGTGAATAATATACCACTTGTCATGATGTACTTTCTTGGTTTCTCTTTCTTCTTTTTTTTGGTTTTATTTTATGTGTGAATTAATGGCCATGAGCGCCAATGTACCTACAGATATTTGTTTCAGCTTTAGTGGCCTTATGCAGCGAGGTGGTAATACGGGGCCTCATAAAGACGGCTGGGGCATTACCTTTTATGAAGGAAAAGGTTGCAGGAGTTTTAAAGACCCGCTGCCAAGCGCACATTCACCTATTGCCCAACTAGTGACTGATTATCCCATTAAAAGTGAAACGGTTATTTGTCATATACGTCAAGCAAACTCAGGTAATGTATCTTTGGTAAATACCCATCCTTTTATTCGGCCAATGTGGGGAAAAAACTGGACCTACGCACATAATGGTCAGTTAGCCGATTACCAACAAAAGTTAGCAACAAAATATCATTTACCTGTTGGAGAAACAGATAGTGAGCAAGCATTTTGTTGGATATTAGATCAACTTTTACAAAAATTTGATGGTGACAAACCTAACAGCGAAATATTATTTCATTATATTATTGAGCTATGTAAGCAAATTAAAACACTGGGTGTATTTAACTTGCTACTAACGGATGGCGACTTCTTATTAGTTTACTGCAGTAATAACCTGCATTGGCTAACGCGACGCGCACCTTTTGGTAAAGCGAGTTTGATTGATGCCGAAATGGTAGTTAACTTTGATCAAGAGACCACTGACAATGACATTGTAACTGTGATTGCCACACAACCTTTAACTGACGATGAAAAATGGCAAAAAATGCAAGCAGGTGAAGGGATCTTATTTTGTAAAGGTGAATTGGTATTTCAGAGTAAGCAAGATTAGAAAAATATTTAAGAAACTAAAATGGCTGCACAACAACCACTTTAGTTTTAAGTTTTACAACCGTATATTACTGAGTTGGCGTTAATTTATTGGTTTGTGGAGATATTGATTTTAGTTGCGCTTCAAATTGCTTTACATCACCTTTCGTTTGATTAAGCTTGACTAAAAGGTAATTTAATTCTGGTGCAAACCAAGCATAAGTAATACGTTTTTTTTCAATAACTTCACGTTTGAGCCTGATGGTTTTTACCAAACCGTAAGGCAACATTAACTCTTCTTCATCGTCATACTGATAGACATAATTTTTGATTGAGCCTGATGTTTTAATGACAGGGTAAACAAAGTGTTCTTGTTTAGCATTTTCAATCAAATTAAGTCGGTGTTGTAAATGATAACTCAGCGAGTCTTGAATGTTTTCTGGGTACTCAACGTTTTTAGTTCGTTTTTTTATTTCATCCACAGCTTTATTGTTGTCAATATCGAAACGCCATTTGTAATGTTTATCTGAGCCAGTTCCCTCACGGGTATACTCAAAGCTTTGTGGCGTTACCTTAGTACCTTCAAGCTTTACAATCGAGGTTTCATCTCGAACATCAGAAAAAATTAGCCACTCAATACTGGTATGATAACTGTATTTTGCTAATCCATTGTCTAAATAGCTTAGTTTACGTGTTGCTTCACCAACAGATTTATCGTTGTGTAGAATAATATATTTTGCACTAAACGCTGGGATCACTTTACTTGTTTCTTTGTCTGCTGCTAGTGCACTGCTTGTTATACAAGATAAAAACAAAGGGATATAAGCTAATGATTTCAACATGGAAAACTCTCTAAATTAAATGCTATTCTTCACTAGCATAACCTGAAACTGGTAAGATTACACCATCAAATAATGCTTGTTCTTCTACCATAGTTACCCGTTTAGTACAGCACCAATTTACCACCATCGGATAAATACGGTGTTCTTGTTGATGTACTCTTTGAGCAAGATCATCAGCAGTGTCTTCTGGAAATACTGGGACTTTAGCTTGCAGAATTACAGGACCACCATCAAGTTCCTCTGTAACATAGTGTACGCTAACACCATGCTCTTTATCGCCAGCGTCAATAGCTCGCTGATGAGTATGTAAACCCTGATATTTAGGCAGTAAAGAAGGGTGGATATTGATTAAACGCCCTTGAAATTTTTGTACAAATTTAGGGGTTAAAATTCGCATAAAACCGGCAAGAACAATAAGATCAGGTTGATAATGATTAATTTCAGTTATCAGCGCACTGTCGTAGTCTTCTCGACTATCAAAGTCTTTATGAGATAACACAGAGGTTGGAATGTCAGCATCTTGTGCTCGAGTTAATCCATAAACGTCAGCTTTGTTAGATACTACAGCGACAATGTCGCCGCTGTAGTTGTCATGCTTACTGGCATCAATAATCGCCTGTAAGTTAGTGCCGCCGCCTGAAATGAGTACTACAATTCGGCTTCGCATTAATGATTAACCTTTGTTAATAATGACTTGTTCTTGGCCTGCTTGTAAATCAGCAATTTCACCAATATGCCAAGCATTTTCACCTTGAGCGTTAAGGATTTCGATACTGTTAGCTACTTCGTCAGCTGGCACTACGATGATCATACCAACGCCACAGTTAAATGTGCGGTACATCTCATGTTCGCTGATGTTGCCATTGGTTTGTAACCAATTAAAGATAGACGGCCATTGCCAGCTCTTACCATCGATAATAGCTTGTGCACTTTCTGGTAAAACACGAGGAATGTTTTCCCAAAAACCGCCACCTGTAATATGTGATAATGCGTGTACATCAACATGCTTAAGTAATTCTAAAACAGATTTAACATAAATTTTTGTTGGTGCTAATAAATGCTCTGCTAATGGCTTGCCGTCAAGTAAGTCATTAGTATCAGTGTTATTCACTTCTAATACTTTACGTACTAAAGAATAACCGTTTGAATGTGCGCCTGAAGAGCCAAGTGCGATAAGTTGATCGCCTGCTGCAACTTTAGTTCCGTCGATTAAACGTGACTTTTCAGCTACACCAACACAAAAACCAGCTATATCGTAGTCGCCTTTGTGATACATACCTGGCATTTCAGCTGTTTCACCACCAACAAGCGCACAACCTGCTTGTACACAACCTTCAGCAATACCTTCAACAACAGCAGAGGCAACCTCTACATCAAGTTTTGCTGTGGCATAATAATCGAGGAAAAATAATGGCTCTGCACCTTGAACAATTAAGTCATTAACGCACATAGCAACTAGATCGATACCGACAGTATCATGTTTCTCTAAATCTATGGCCAAACGTAATTTCGTGCCAACACCATCAGTGCCAGCGACTAGTACTGGTTCTTTATAACCAGTAGGAAGTTGACAGACAGAACCAAAACCACCTAGACCTCCCATAACTTCTGGACGAGTAGTGCGTTTTACTGCACCTTTAATATTTTCAACTAGGGCATTACCTGCATCTATATCAACGCCAGCATCTTTATAACTTAAAGACTGTTTTTCTTCGCTCACGGGAAACCTCAATTATGTTGTTAGTTTACTTGTACGATAAAGGCGCACATTCTATCAGCGCAAAGACCTGCTGAAAATATTTAAAATAAATTATTTTTTATAAGTGATAAAAATCAGCAACATTATGATAAGATCTTCTTTATGAAACACATGCTAATGCCATATATGTTCAGAAATTGTCTGATATTCTTTTGCTTTGTATTATCGCTTAACACTAGCGCTATCGAAGTTGAAAATTTGTACAGCGCAAAAGTTGCTGTAGCGTCGCAGTCGAATAGCGATCGTAATCAAGCACTTAAAAATGCCTTGAGTGCTATTTTAGTAAAAATCGGCGGCAAAGAAATTGATCACCCACAGATTAATCAAGCGATAAATAACTACAATAAATATGTTACTCAATATCAATA
>NZ_JACGWF010000150.1:0-5774 GCF_014077595.1 Colwellia sp. 6M3
CCTCTATACCATGAGTAATTGTCCTCATTGTCAAACAGCTAAACGTTACCTTGAAGATAAAAAAATTGCTTTTCGAATGTGCAATATTAAAACACCAGCAGGACAAAAAGAATTTTCAAAGTTAAACTTGCGTGGTGTACCTGTACTTAAAGTAGGTGATCAAGTGCTGAAAGGCTTCGACGTTAAGCGTTTTAATCAACTTTATCAAAATGACTAAATTCCATTTTAAAATAATAAGCGGTTCATAGCTTGACCGTATCAAATTTTAAGACAATATCAGCGCATTTCAGTTTGCTTTGTATGATTTTTGATCGTTCATTTTCTGTTTTTGTGGTAGTTTAATAACAAGCGTATATATTCTCACCATGGACCCGCTATGAACAAAGCTTTGCAAATAGCCTATGCAAGTTTAATCATAATACTGTTAAGCTTTGCTGTCGCATCGAAAGCTAATGAGGCTATCAACTTTCGAGACATGGATCACGATGTCTACCTTGAACCATGGCAATCCTATCAAAAAATTATCGGTTTAGAATCAGCAGCTCAGTCTTACGACGAACTCACTTATCTTTGGTGGCTATTACGTAAAGCTCAAACAGAAAACTTAATTTACTTTTACGATGATTTTATTCTAACAGTTGCGCAAGCTAATGGACTCATTTCAGTTAAAACCCCCTTAGCAATAACGGCGCGTTTAAGTTTATACCAAGGGCTTATTCATCGTAGGCAAGGTAATTACAAATTATCTAAAGAGGTGCTAACCAAAGGTTTAATGCAGGCAAAGGAAGCCAAGTTAAGTAGTTTGTATATATATACAAAACAAGAACTTGCCTATACCAAAACCTTGACCGAGCTGTTTGACACATCACTAGTCGATATTCAAGAAGCTTACGTTGAAGCCTTTGCCCTCAAAGATCAGTTTTTAATTGCCACAATAAATGACACTTATGGTGCTATTTATGGCTACTTAAATGATTATGAAAAATCAATTGAGTATTATCAAAGGTCTTACGAAGCCTTTCAAAATTTACAATATCCTGCTCATATTGCTGTGGCCGTATATGGTTTAGCATCTACTTATCGTTATTGGAAAAAATACGATCTAGCGATTGAGTATTTTAAAAAGTATCAACAACAAATTATTTACACTCCTAATGCTAATATTAATTTTTTTGCTGAATATGGTCTTGGTATGACTTTAGCAGAAAAAGGTGATTGCCTTGAAGCGATTAAGGTAATAAATACAGCGCTGAAACTTGAAGGTATTCTTGATTACAATGCAGAACTGTATAAGCGTAAAGCAAGTTGCTTGATCGCATTAGGGCAACTTGAAGCAGCAGAAGAAGCGCTATTTAATGCAGCTAATATTTTTGCCAATATTCCTGAGTTAATAGGTACAACTTGGCAGCTTGAAGTGATCAAAATATCAAGTGAATTGGCTTATGCGCGAGGACAATACGATATTAGTTATAGTATCCTCAAAAAATATCATCTCGAAAATACTGACTTATTGATAAAAAACTCATCAGATAGGTTATTACAAGTTAGAGCGAGAATGGAGGTTGATCGTCATAAAATAGCTCAAAACTTGGCAGAAAAACGCTCACAAGTGCAGATGCTGGAAATAGAAAAACGACAGAATGATAATGTGCTTCAGGTATATTTCAATATTTTTATTATTTCAGTTATATTCATTGTTATCGTCATTATGGTGGCACAATATAGAACGAATAAAAAAATGCATCTACTGTCTATAAAAGATCCTTTAACGGGGCTGTTTAATCGACGATACATTTTTGAATATCTACAAAAAGCACTAGAAGGCGGTTGTCCTGACAAAATAGCATTGACCATTGTGCTGATCGATATTGACGATTTTAAAAAAATAAATGACAGTTATGGTCACCCCATTGGAGATAACGTTATAAAAAAAGTTGCTCAAGTGGGGTGAGATGTTTTTCGTCAAGATGATATCTTCGGGCGTATAGGCGGTGAAGAATTTTTATGTATTTTACCCAGAACTAATATTGTTGACAGCACTAAAATTGCACAACGATTCTTAGCCCTAACAGCAGCATCTACTATGGTTGAAGATCATTCAGATCAGGTAACAGTAAGTATCGGTATCGCCGAAGTTTCACTTCAATGCAAAGATGTAAATCAATTATATATCAACGCAGATAAAGCACTTTATCAAGCAAAACACTTAGGTAAAAATCAAGTTAATGTTTTTTAATCCAAAATCATCCTTGTTACGTATAACCTTTTATTAATAAAATTTATCTCTCAATTTTACTCTAAAAATCACGAGAAGATTAATTTTTCAGGATATACGTAATATCAAAGTTTAGACATTTGTCCATTATGAATAGTTTACATAGGCTTGCTGAAGCCATCATTTTAAGTTTGCAGGAATATATTAACCAGCGAGGATTTCGTGCGTTAATTCATTTTGAATTAGAAGGGTGTTATCAAAAGCCAGCGAATAAAACTGTTGATTATAAACGAGTGAATAAAGAACTATTATCGCTAGGTATTGATGGTGAGGTAGTTGCCGAATTCTGGAGTAACCAATGGGAGTATGTTTCACTTTTTAATGGTCAAAGCCCATTAAAAGAAGCTCAAAACCTGCATCGTGCTATATATTTTTTACCGAAAATATTTGCTGAACAGGGTATTAGTAAAACACTCATAAAACCTGTGGTTTGGGCTGGTGATCAAGGCAAATTAGCATTGGGATGCAAAAATATTTTTAGTGGCGATAATCGCTCAGTGCATATACCCAATGCAATTCAAATAAATGTTAGCGTGCAAGATTTACTCGGAAATAACTTACTCGTGTCAGGTAATTTTGGTGAATGTTTACAGCAATGTTTTTTACATACAAGCTTAGCGAATAGTTTAATTTACTTGCCGGAAGAGGAGGCTTTTGAACGCTTAGTGCTTAAATCAAAATATGGCTTGGCAGAAGAGCTTTGTTCACCGGTTGATATTTCTGGTGGGCATCAAGGTAGCATCGCGCTTTATCGTGATATTGGTAAACACAATCAGGAAATGGGTGTTGAACCATTATTATATGATGATAAAAATAATGTCATTTTGAGTCAGAGAAATTGGCATAAAACAGCTCGTATAGAACACAGGTTAGGTGCATCAAGCGAACATTACAATCCTTACTTAAATGTAGTGTTTGCTTTATTAAATGTGATTGATGCACTCGATGATGTAAACATGAGCATTTCACAACAAAATAAAGATTATGGTCAACTACCGAGCTCATTACATGACACGGCAAGTAACCTTGGCGCCATTTCATTATTTGAAAATAATGATTGGTTTAGTCGAAGCATAGACAAAGTGCTAAGCGCGACAAGTTTTAATATTGAAAATACAACCGGATATACGGCAGGGCAGTTATTGCAACGGCATTATTTAATACAGTTTCAAACGCCTAGTATCGTTACGTAAAGTATCTGATTTAAATACTACATCAAACTATTATAAAATTTAGTGAATATTACATGATAAATCAATTAAATACGCCAACACTTGATGGCAATTCAATAACGGAAAAACGCGTAGAGTTAGCTGCATATTTTAAAAATACGTGGTCGACTTACGAGTCATTGTTTTCCTTAATTAATAATGACGATGCTTATTTTTTAAGACCTGAGTCGTTAAGGCATCCGTTGGTGTTTTATTATGGGCATACCGCTACTTTTTATATTAATAAATTGATATTAGGCAAGTTCATTCAACAGCGAGTGAACAACCACATAGAAGCTATTTGTGCTGTTGGTGTTGATGAAATGAGCTGGGATGATCTCAACAGTGAACATTACGACTGGCCAAGTGTTAATGAAGTAAGAGATTATCGCAAAAAAGTCTATAACCTCGTTTTAAACTTGATTGACACCATGGAGTTAAGCTTACCTATTACCCAAGATTCTTTAGCGTGGATTATTTTAATGGGTTGTGAACATGAGCGTATTCATCTTGAAACATCTTCTGTGATCATGCGCATGCTGCCCTTGAAATGGTTAACAACGACAACACAATGGCAGCCATGTTTGCAGTCATCAGCGGCACCGGAAAATGAATTAATACCTGTCAAATCTCAAAGCTTATCTCTGGGTAAAAAGCACGAAGACAATACCTACGGTTGGGATAATGAGTATGGCCATCAATTGGTTGACGTCGAAGAGTTTAGTGCGGCTAAGTTTTTAGTGTCGAATCATGAATACATGGAGTTTGTTAATGCCGATGGTTATTTATCGAAAGAGTTTTGGTGCGAAGAAGGGCAAGCATGGTTAGCCTTCACTCAAGCAACTATGCCAAGGTTTTGGCAATGTAGTAATGGCAAATATACTCAACGTAATTTAACGAGCGAAATGCCATTACCATTAGATTGGCCGGTAGAGGTTAACTGTTTAGAAGCAAAAGCATTTTGCCAGTGGCGACAAAAATACAGTGATGACTTTATCCGCTTACCTACTGAGTCACAATGGTATTGTTTGCGGGAGCAAGTGCAGGGCGATCAGCATCAATGGCCTAAAGTGCCTGGCAATATCAATTTAGCTTACTATGCTTCTTCTTGTCCGGTTAACCAACATCAAAACGGTAACTTTTTTGATGTGGTAGGTAATGTTTGGCAATGGACCGATTCAGCAATAGATGGTTTTTCTGGCTTCAAAGTCCACCCATTATATGACGACTTTTCAACACCAACCTTTGATGGTAAGCATAATTTAATAAAAGGGGGGTCTTGGATATCTACTGGCAATGAAACATTAGCTTCATCGCGCTATGCGTTTAGACGACATTTTTATCAACATGCAGGTTTCAGATATATAGCCAGTAAACAGCCCCAAAGTGAGCAATTAAGTGTTAATAAATATGAAACAAGTAAAGATATTTGCCAGCAGCTTGAATGTTATTTTGGTGACAAAAAACTTGGTTTTGACAACTACGGGCAACAAATAGCGAAACAAGTGGTTAGTGCAATAGCTACTGAAAGTATTGCACCTAAACGTTTGCTGAACCTAGGTTGTAGTGTAGGCCGAGTCGCATTTGAGCTTAGTCAGCATTTTCAACATATTGATGCAGTGGATTTTTCTGCAAGAACAATACAATATGGTGTGCAATTTCAATCGGGCGGTAGTGTGCGTTATACCGATACTATTGAAGGTGATATTTGTCAGTTTAATGAAGTTTTTTTGGCTGATAAAGTCAAGGGTGCTTGTAGTGAACGCGTACTTTTTAATCAAGCCGATGGATGTAATTTAAAAAATAAATTTAATCACTATGATGTTGTTTTGATTCAGCATGCGTTAGAGCAAAGTTATGATCCTAAACGCTTGCTGGAGAATGCTAAAAGTCGTCTTAACCCTTTAGGTTTACTGATCATTATTTCAGATTATAATTATCAATTACAGACAACAGAAAAGTCTAAATGGTTGAGTGGAATTAAAATCAATGGCGAAAACGTATCAGGTATTGATGCTTTAACTAACCAGCTCAGCGACGATTTTGAACAAATATTGGTCACTGACTTAACGCGCGTTATTACCGACTCTGTGCGTAACTTTAACGTAAGTAATTGCCAGCTCAGTGTTTGGCGAGCATTATGATAATCACGCTTATCTACGTTTTAAGTATAATTAGTTAAATATGCCGACATACACATTGCCCAAGCATATTGCTTTTAGTCAGAGCCTAGCGGGTTATATTAAATATAATTTAAGTGATTCGACCGCTCAGGCACTGACACTCGC